>NZ_JABUZE010000162.1:0-572 GCF_014897805.1 Halomonas sp. 3F2F | reverse complement strand
GCTTATAACTACGACCAGAACGCCATGGTGGTGATCAACTATCAAGATCAGCTCCAGCCAGGCACCTTTGAACACGCTGTGCACTACCTGATCGAGCACAAGCTCGACTTGTCCGTTTTCCATCCCCAGTACCGCAACGACGCGACCGGTCGGCTGGCCTATGATCCGGCCATCCTGTTGAAAATCATCCTGTTTGCCTACTCCAAAGGCATCACCTCCAGTCGTGAAATGCAGTGGTGCTGCGAGACCAATATCATTTTTAAAGCTCTTTCCTGCGATACCGTTCCCCATTTCACCACACTGGCCAGCTTCGTCAGTCGCCATGCCGATGAGATTGAAGCGCTATTCGAGCAAGTGCTGCTGGTGTGCCACGAACAAGGCTTACTGGGCAACGAACTCTTTGCCATTGATGGCTGCAAGATGTCCTCCGATGCCTCCAAAGAGTGGTCGGGTACGTTCAAAGAATTGGGCGAGAAACGGGAGAAACTGAGAGGCCTGATTCGGCATCACCTACTAGAGCACTACGCGCGTGATGAAGCTGAAACGGAAGCCGATCTGGATCGGGATATCCG
>NZ_JABUZE010000182.1:0-101095 GCF_014897805.1 Halomonas sp. 3F2F | reverse complement strand
GGCTACGGGTCTGAGCGCACGATAAATTTTGAATAGCCACTTACCAAGAACCGTCCCAAGAGCTTCAGGTTCGGCGGTTAGCGCTACCGGGTTATAACGCTGTGCAGATTGGCCTTGCCAGACCTTCAAAACTTCGCCGTTTCTGGCAGAAGCATCGTCCCGACTCTATTTATCTGGCAACCCAGGGCCCGCTGGGCTGGGCAGCTCGACAGGCTGCACGCCAACTGAACATACCTTTAGTGGCTGGCTGGCATACTAATTTCGATCACTACTGCCATGACTACGGGGTTTCCTGGCTAGCTGCCGCCACGCGGCGATATTTACGCTACTTCCATAACGGCTGCGACCTTACCCTTGTGCCCACTCAACAACAGGCTGAAGCGCTACGCGCTCAGGATATCCGCGGTGTAAAGGTACTCTCACGCGGCATTGATGGCGATATATTTTCCCCAGCCCACCGCGACGACACCCTACGCGAACAGTGGGGGGTTAGCGAACATCAACCTGTTGCGCTGTATGTGGGCCGCTTAGCTCCAGAAAAAAACCTCGCGTTACTGCAAGAAACGCTGCAGGCCATGAGTGACGTACGCCCCGATATGGCACACGTCATTGTTGGCGATGGCCCAGGCCGCGCTCAGTTACAAAAAGCGCTACCAGATGCTCATTTCACCGGTTTTGTGAATAAACAGGCACTAGCACGCCACTATGCCAGTGCCGATATATTTATTTTCCCCTCTCAGTCAGAAACATGGGGAAATGTGGTGACTGAAGCCATGGCCAGCGGGCTAGCAGTCGTGGCCTATCACCACGCCGCCAGCGCTGAGCTGATTCAAAGCAGGCACAACGGCATCACCGTTCCCCCTGGCGATGCGCTTGCCTTTCAACAGGCTGCCGTCGCGTTATGCCAGCACCCTGCTGACTACGCTCGCCTAGGTAGAACCGCCCGCCTACGCGCGCTAGAGCAAAGCTGGCCGGGAATCGCAGAGCAGTTCTTACGCTATTTACAAAACGCCCAGGAGGCTCACCATGCGTCCGCGTCCGCTTGTCGTATTCGATCGTCTTGATGTCTTTGAATGGCAGCTTTGCCAACGGGTAACACACCTATCGCTTTATCGCCCCTGGCGGCTAACGCTGCAAACGGCAAGTAAGCTGGGAGACTGGCCTGTCTGGGTATTATTAATCGCTGCACAGCCCTGGTTACAGCCTAACGGTGCTTGGCGAATCATGCAGTACAGCGCCATCGCACTGTTTGCAGTCGCTATTTATAAGTTGGTAAAAACGCGGCTGTGTCGCGAACGTCCGTTTATCACCTACCTCGGTGGCGTCCACTGTGGCGAGCCTGCCCGAGACAAATACAGCTTCCCCAGTGGTCACACCATGCATGCGGTGATGTTCAGCGTGTTGGTCGCCGCTCATACCCCCTGGTTGCTACCTATTGTGATTCCCCTTAGTTTACTGATTGCCATTTCGCGGGTGGGGCTTGGGCTGCATTATGTCAGCGATGTCATTGCTGGCGCAGCCATGGGCTATGGCTTTGCGCTACTGAGTCTTTATTGGATGGGATAACCCTCTGCGGTTGGTCGCTCAACGCCGTATCAATAAAAGCAAAAAGCCACCAACGTGGACGCAGGTGGCTTTTGGTATTGTCGATTAACTATCTATTGTTTTAATTATCTACATATCGGGAGGCATATCGTCACGATCCTCTATTGTGGTCATAAACGATGTCTTGAACATCATATAAAGACCGACTCCCGAAAACCCTAGAAACAGCACAAACATGCATAACATCAATACCATCGCCATAGCGCTTGTCCCTGGAAGTGTGCGGCTGCGACGTTGACGTCTTCTAACCGCTACATTTTGGTTTACACCAGAGGATAGACCAAAATGTCACGCTTATTGATACAAAAGTTGTTCAAAAAATATGGAAAAGTTAAATATACATAAGAATCAAAGTGTTAAAAACAATTAATTGACGCAAAAAAACCACCTCGCTTTCACGAGATGGTGATTTTGCATCAATGCTGTTCCCTGGCGGTGATGATCAGCGTTTCCTTACACTGATAAGGGTGAGCAGGCTAAATGTCCTTTCACGTCCTTTTGCTACCATGGCTCCATGCCTTCCCTAATTACCTATTAGCCTGCTCACGCTTGTTTACTCATTGTGGCTAACGTTGTTGCAAAGCGTTTTTGGCGATTAATTCCACTTAAAAATTAAAGTCACAACATTACGGCTGTAGTCAGATTACTGCAGACAATAGGCCAAGTGCCATTTTTAACAACAAAACATATCAGAAACAATATCTTAAAAACTAACCGCAATACCAGGCTAAGAGATAAACGCCGCTATTTCATGGCTAAAACTGACACATGCGACAAAATCACACGGCCAGCCAGCGCTCAAACGACGGGAAATTGATGGCACCAACTGCCTGCAACGATTATTTTTAATGGCAGCGTACCTAAAATCTCTCTACAAGCGCTCAGCTGATGAGGATTCCTTCGATGAAGCGTGCAATGGCGATCAGTTTATTGATGATGGTGACACTTCTGGTCATAAGTGGCTGCAACACTATTCGCGGCGCAGGCGAAGATATTGAACGAGGCGGCGAAGCTATTCAGCGCTCCGCAAGTAGCTAATGGCCATGGTGACGGTTTACCTTTCACACGGCCTGGAAAGCGGACCTGGTGCCCTGAAAGTGCAAGCGCTAAAAGGGGTTGCTGAGCAGTTTGAGAACTGCGAACCCGTCGTCATGGACTACCGTGGCTTAAAAGAGCCGCAGGAGCGTTTAGCGCATTTACTTGCCGTGATTGATGAACGCAACGACACACTGGCTAACTGTGTTTTAGCGGGTTCCAGTCTCGGCGGATGGTTAAGTGCAGCGGTGAGTGCCCAGGAACCTGTGTTAGGTTGTTTTTTATTAGCCCCTGCTCTTGGCTTGCCAGATTACCCGCAAACCTCAATCACACTGCAAGCACAACACACGCATATCATTCATGGCTGGCGAGATGATGTCGTACCGCCAGGCCCAGTCATTGAACATGCCCGCTGTCAGCGACTTTCACTACGCATGATTGACGATGACCATCGCCTGCAGAACAGTCTTGATACAATACTTTCCGATTTCGAGCGGTTTTTAGAGCTGTGCCTTCAATAGCGATGTCTTTAAAAAAACGTCTCTAAAACGATGTCCTTAAAAACGATGCCTTTGAAAATAGCGCTCTTAACGCCTGACTGGCATTAGCCGATGGGCTGTTTTTTTTGTTTAATCAGTGCCTGACGATGAGCCCTCCGAGCCGCCCTCGTCATTCCCACAGGCCCTGACGGTGCGGTGACTCCATCCCAGCCTTCCGAGCCGCCCTCGTCATTCCCGCAGGCCCTTAGCGGGAATCCATGTTGACCTGGGTTTTCGGGCGGCTGCAGGTCAAGGTCAAGGTGGATTCCCGATTACCCCACTCGGGAATGACGGTGCGGTGACTCCATCCCAGCCTTCCGAGCCGCCCTCGTCATTCCCGCAGGCCCTTAGCGGGAATCCATGTTGACCTGGGTTTTCGGGCGGCTGCAGGTCAAGGTCAAGATGGATTCCCGATTACCCCACTCGGGAATGGCGGTGTGGTGACTCGGGAAAATAGTCGACATACGCCAAGCAAAGCTATACAAATGATGTACAAACAACAGGAGAATACTCATGCTTGGTCTATTTAAACGCGATCCCAAGAAAAAACTTCAGCAAGATTACGAGCGTAAATTACAGGCCGCAATGCAAGCTTCGCGCAATGGTGACATGAGAGCTAACGCCACATTGACGGAAGAAGCAGAAGCTATTCTGACTGAGATCAATCGCCTTAAAGCAGAAGAACGCTAGGACACAACGCCCATGCGCCACCATTTCATCGCTGCCATGACTCTAGGCTGGCTACCTTTAGCGGCTCATGCCAGCCGCCCTCTTCCTGGCCAGTGGTGGCAATCGCAACATGTCGTTGCTAACAGCGCTGTTTTAGCCCAAGCAATACAGCACCAGGTTGTCCTATTGGGCGAGCAGCATGATGCCGTTGACCACCACCGCTGGCAGTTGTACACCCTAGCGGGGCTTTACGCGCTGCGTGACGATATGGTCATCGGGTTAGAAATGCTGCCCCGGGAAGCGCAACCCGCACTCGATGATTGGGTTGCGGGCTTGTTATCCGAAGAAGCGCTGCTGGAACAGTCCGGCTGGGAGGAGAACTGGGGGTTTGATGCTGATCTTTACTTACCCATTCTCCATTTCGCGCGTGTTCAACAGATTCCTCTGATCGCCCTCAACATTACGCCCGAGCTGCGTCAGCGCTTAGCTCGTGACGGCTTCAGCAGCGTGCCTGCCGACCAGCGACACCATATACCTGCACCGTTACCGCCAAGCGCTGGCTATGAAATGCGCTTAAAAGAGGTATTTGACCAGCATGCAATGGGTGACGACGACCCCGCTATGCTAAGACGCTTTTTACAGGCCCAGCTTAGCTGGGATGTCGCGATGGCCGAAGGGCTGACTAACGCCGCCTTGGAGGGTAAATTGGCCGTTGGCTTAATGGGTTTAGGCCATGTAATTTACCAAGATGGTGTGCCCCACCAACTTGATGGGCTGGGGGTAGATCACACCTTCAGCTTACTGCCCTGGTCAACAGAAACCTGCGAGTCACCCGACTCTGCATTAGCAGATGCTGTTTTTGTACTGCCAGCGGCGGAGTAACCGCTGACAGATGGGTTGCGAATAGATTGGTCGCTAACAGGTTATTTGTTAAAAGAAGGGGCGGTTAGGCATCATCTGCCAGCGCAGGCAGCAGCGTTTTCAATTTACGAGTAAGAGTATTGCGCCCCCAGCCGAGCAATTCGGCAGCTTCCCCTTTGCGCCCACCGGTATGTTTCAGCGCCGTTTCAATCAGAATACGTTCAAAATCCGGCACGGCTTCTTCCAGCAGATGGGTATGGCCTTCTGCCAGGGCGTGGTCAGCCCAATCCCTGAACGCGGAACGCCAATCGCCATAAACACTACCTTCAGAAGCGCTGACCGAGAGCAGTTCTGGGGGCAAGTCCTCAATGAGAATTTCGCGGCCGGAAGCCATGACCGTTAGCCAACGGCAAATATTTTCTAATTGACGAACATTACCCGGCCACGGCAAACGGGTAAGATGCGCTTCTGCTTCGGGCGTTAACACCTTGATATCGGTGGTCAGCTCTTTGGCAGCTTCCGCTAAGAAATGACGCGTTAAACGCGGAATATCTTCCCGACGTTCGGAAAGGCGCGGCAGATGAACGCGAATCACGTTTAAGCGGTGGAACAAGTCCTCGCGAAACCGCCCATCGTCAACTAACGATTCTAGATTCTGATGGGTCGCGGCAATAATACGTACATCAACTTTTACAGGCGTATGGCCACCCACGCGATAGAATTCACCATCCGCTAACACACGCAGCAAGCGCGTTTGCGTTTCAGCGGGCATGTCACCAATTTCATCAAGAAACAGCGTTCCGCCGTTAGCCTGTTCAAAGCGACCTTGGCGCTGTTGCGCTGCCCCTGTAAACGCGCCCTTCTCATGGCCGAATAGTTCGGACTCAATCAAGTCCCGGGGAATTGCCGCCATATTCAGCGCTATAAACGGCTTGCCTGCTCGCGGGCTATGTTGATGGAGCGCCTGAGCAACACGCTCTTTACCGGTGCCAGACTCACCGTTAATTAACACCGTGATGTGGGAGTGGGAAAGCCGCCCGATGGCGCGAAACACTTCCTGCATAGCGGGCGCTTCACCAATAATCTCAGCACTCAACCCTTCCGGTACGCTGACCGGGCGCTGGCGCTCTCTTGCATGAGCGACCGCACGGCGCACCAGCGCCAGCGCTTCGTCCACATCAAAGGGTTTCGGCAGGTATTCAAAGGCGCCCCCTTGGTAAGACGCCACGGCACTGTCGAGATCCGAATGCGCGGTCATCACAATCACCGGCAGGTCAGGGTGTGCATCACGCACCCGGGACATTAAATCCAGCCCATCAATGCCGGGCATACGAATGTCAGTCACCAGCACATCCGGTGGATTTTCTAACAGTCGCTCCAGCGCGGTATCGGCGCGTTCAATACACTCTATATCCAGGTCTGGCTGCGCTAAGGCCCGCTCTAATACCCAACGGATGGCGCGGTCATCATCGACAATAACCACTCGTGCTACATCGGTTTGTGTCGCCTCAGTCATGACGCTTCTCCGGTGAAATTAACAACCAATGGAATCAGTAAACGAAATTCGGTATGCCCTGGGCGTGAGTCGCATTCGATCAATCCTTGATGTTGGTGCAAAATCGATTGAGCAATTGATAGCCCTAGGCCGCTACCTTCAGCGCGCCCAGAAACCATGGGATAGAAAAGCGTTTCACGTAACGTTTCAGGTATGCCAGGGCCATTATCAATAACCCCCACTTCACTGACTAAACGATGGCGTTCAGCCCCCAGCGTAAATTGGCGGCGTGCGCGGGTGCGCAGCATAAGTTCCGGCGAAGGCGTTGCTGCATCACTCATGGCCTGTACCGCGTTACGTGCCACATTCAACACCGCTTGAATCATTTGAGATTCATCGCCAGAAAGATCCGGCAAACTCGGGTCATAATCACGACGGATCTCAATATGCGGATGCTCGGCAATCAGCAGCGCTCGCACCCGCTCTAACACCTTATGGATATTGACCGGCTCATGTTTGACGATGCGATTGGGGCCCAACATGGAGTCGACCAAATCTCGCAGCCGATCCACCTCTTCCACAATAATATGGGTGAATTCACGCAGTGCAGGATCATCCAGATCGCGCTCCAATAATTGGGCAGCACCACGAATCCCGCCTAAGGGATTTTTAACTTCATGAGCCAAGCCCCGCGCCAACACTTTGATGGTCTCTTGCCGGGTGGTCAGCGCTTCTTCCCGGGAAATCTGCATTAGCCGATCACGGGGCTCTACTTCGAGTAATAGTTCATCGGCTGAAAGCGGGGTCACGGTGTAGTCCACCGTTAATGGCTCGCTGTTCAGCGGCGTAATGCGTGCTTCGCGTTGGGTATAGGGATGAAAGGCATCCCGCGCTTTAGCGAGGACATCATCAATACTCTCATCGCCCCCTAACAGAGTGTCTAAACTAATGCCCTGCACACGGCTAAAACTCACCGCTAGCAACGCTTCCGCTGCCGGGTTCATCCAACGAACACGGAGTTCACCGTCTAGCAGTAAGACTGCAGTGGTGAGGTGTTCAAGTAAGCGCTGGTACATGGCGTATCCTGAAGCGTCGCTGTAAAAAATAGCGTTATCGAGCGTATGAAAGAGAAACTGCAAAAAGCGCGCCAATTGGCCACTTGCACGGCTAATGAGCAGGGGGCGGGGATGTAGCGAGCCGTTATAGCGCAGTCCGAGCGGTCAGCCTGTCACTTATTGCACCATTATAGTGCGCATGACTCATCATCAATAAAAATACTCACCGCATCAGTGCGGCGCCGCAGACAGCGTTCTCCCCTTGCAAACAGACCTCTTCGTCTCACTATTCAGTGGTATAAAAAAACCCCGCCGAAGCGGGGTTTTAGGCCAGTCACACCCGAGGGAGTGATACTAGCTGCTGTGCTTAGCAATCGCTCTTAACAGCTGTAGTACATATCGAACTCAATCGGGTGAGTGGTCATGCGAATGCGCTCCACTTCTTCCATCTTGAGGTCGATGTATGCATCGATCATATCATCAGTAAACACGCCACCTTCGGTCAAGAACGCGCGGTCTGCATCGAGTGCTTCCAACGCTTGGTCCAGGCTGTTGGCAACGGTCGGTACTGACTTACCTTCTTCTGGCGGCAGGTCGTACAAGTTCTTATCCATGGCATCGCCAGGATGAATCTTATTCTTAATACCGTCGATACCCGCCATCAGCAGCGCCGCGAACGCCAGGTAGGGGTTAGCAGTCGGGTCAGGGAAACGTGTTTCAACACGCTTACCTTTCGGGCTGGCGGTATACGGAATACGGATAGAGGCAGAACGGTTACGAGCGCTATAAGCCAACATAACCGGCGCTTCAAAGCCTGGCACCAAACGCTTGTACGAGTTAGTAGACGCGTTCGTGAAGGCGTTCAGAGCACGAGCGTGTTTGATCACACCGCCAATGTAGTAAAGCGCCATTTCGGAAAGCCCAGCGTACTCGTCACCCGCGAACTGGTTCTGGCCATCTTTCCAGAACGACTGGTGTACGTGCATACCAGACCCGTTGTCGCCTACCAGCGGCTTCGGCATGAACGTAGCAGTTTTGCCGTAAGCGTGAGCCACGTTGTGGATCACGTATTTCATTTCCTGAACTTCGTCAGCTTTCTTCACCAGCGTGTTGAATTTAACGCCGATTTCGTTCTGACCCGCGTTAGCAACCTCGTGGTGGTGAACCTCAACGGTCTGGCCAATCGCTTCCAGGGTGTTACACATTGCACCACGCATGTCATGGAAACTATCAACCGGGGGAACCGGGAAGTAGCCGCCTTTAACGCGCGGGCGGTGCCCCAAGTTGCCACCTTCTACCTGATTACTGGTCGCCCAAGCACCTTCATCAGAGGTGATTTTGTACATGGAACCCTGAATGTCAGATTTCCAATGGACTTCGTCGAAAATGAAGAACTCAGGCTCAGGGCCAAAGAAGGCGGTGTCGCCCAGGCCGGTGGACTGCAGGTAAGCTTCTGCGCGCTTGGCAATAGAACGCGGGTCACGGTCATAGCCCTGCATAGTGGCAGGCTCGATGATATCGCAACGCAGGATCAGGGTAGCGTCTTCGGTGAAGGGGTCGAGGAAACCAGTGCCATCTTCAGGACGAAGAATCATGTCGGATTCGTTGATGCCTTTCCAGCCCTCGATAGAGGAACCATCGAACATCTGACCATTTTCAAAAAACTCTTCGTCCACGTCCCGTGCCGGTACGGTGACGTGCTGCTCTTTACCGCGCGTGTCGGTGAAACGCAGATCTACCCATTTAACATCATGTTCTTCGATTAGCGCGAGAGTCTTGGCTGACATAGTGTCCTCCGGTATGAACGTGGCTTAAGCTTGTGACAGTAAGCTACCGATAAAAGAGTTATTAAACAAACCGGCTATCGTTGTAGCACGCCGAGAGGCATCTGCCTACGACCCGCTAGCCGCTGCCTAATACCAAGCACGGAACATGCCAACTCTGCACCAATATGGCATAAAAAAACAACAAGCATTTGTTTTATAAAAGATAAAAAATAAAATACTGCGCTTCTTCATGTAGCATAATGCTCTGCGAAAGAACGAACTTAGCCCTAAAAAGCCACCTAGCTCAGAAAAACGCACCAATAAAGACCAACCAGAGACCCGCAAGCACCAACATGGTGCATATCAAGCATCTATTATTTTCCTCATCACTGTGAACTTTAGCTTGATACCAAAAGAAACTCACACCTACAATTGATTACAAACAGATAGATTTAATAACAAACAGGTTTCACAACACAGGAAGCCACTCACATGGGCACGGTCTGCTTTATTGTTGATGCGTCAGTCACAGGTGCCCTTTTACCACGTCACCTGCGCGCTATTCGCCAAACAGGCTTTGCAGACCACACACTTCCCATTATCGTGACCAGCGCCACCGCCGATCCGCGCGTGCCGGACATTGAGCAACGCTACCGCGCGCACTTTCTTGTTACCCCTTCCCAGCCACTGGGCGCAAGGATCAATCAAGCCGCATATCTCAGCCAAGCTGATTGGTTGCTGATTGCAATGCAGCAACGGGCGCTAACAGCCAAACTATGGTGTTTACTTTATCCCCAGCTAGACACGTACACGCTGGATGCTCTTTTGATTGGCAGCGAACCACCCCGCTTATCCGAACGCTTACTCCAGTGCTTTTTAGGCGCAGGCGTCGCTGTTCCTCCCTACATCGCCATCAGGCGCACGTGGCTAGAACGGTTGGGGGGCTTAGACCCAGAGCTAGATGAAGCAGCGCTTGCTGATTTACTACAGCGCCTTTATGCCTGCCCTACCCGTTTACAAACCTTCAGCCTGGAAACATCAGGGCTTACCCGAGACTCGCCATCAAGGAGTAACAAACCCTACCGGCCACCTCCCAACTCGCATACGGATACTTAACGTCTCTTATGGCTTAGGATCTCCTGTTGGTTAAACGCTCAAATGCTTGCCCAATAGCACTGCCCCCGCCGTCATAGTGTTAACCATACTATTCAACACGAATAAGCCAATACCATCGGCAAGAATCGGTTAATGCACTAACCAACGTGAAAACAGCACACAGAAAGGTATTACCCCCACGGCTGTTGAAGACAAGTTCTTTTGAAGACTTGTTCTTTTGAAGACAAAGCTATCCAACCAGCGAATGTGAGTGCAGCGGATCCACGACATCCCCATGCTTCAGCAGTGATTGGCTCTATCACACCAACGCACACTACACTTAAACATCACGCTATCTGATACCGCTCAACAAAAGGACACTGACAATGCATCAGCATATCGAATGGGACGAACCTGGCAGCGCAAGCGTTGTAGAGTTTTTTAAGAATGACCCCGACCACACGCCGCCCTACCCAGGCGCCATGCTCTCCGCCCGTTATCTAGGCCGCATTGTGCGGGTAAAAGTAGAAGCCTATCGTGATGAAGATGCCGTCAGCATCGGCAGCGTTGCCGCCATTCTTGACCGACACGGGCACCACCACGAATCCCACCACAAGCTTAACGTAGGCGACATCGTCCGACTTCCCGATGACAAACGCGCGATGGAACACTGGGACGAGGACGATTAAGAGTAACCGCCATCACAAACTACGAAAGCAAAGCGCGCCCTTTAAAGGGCGCGCCTTAACAAACCGTATCAACGGAAACATTTACCCCGCTTTCTGAATTTCTACCGAATGCGGGTAAGGTATTGAAACACCTTGCTTATCAAAGGCTTCTTTGACAGCTTTCGTCATATCAAATTTCACATCCCAATAATCCGCCGCATCGACCCAAAGCCGCACGGTAAGGTCCACACTACTGGCTCCCAGGTTAGTGACTTTTACCCAAGGTGCGGGATCACCATGGATACGGCTGTCAGCCTCGGCCAAGCCGCTGATGATCGCCATGGCCAGATCAGCATCATCGTCATAGCCAATCCCGAACACAAGATCGACACGGCGTGTCGAGTGATGAGAGAAGTTAGTGATGATAGCCCCCCAAGCCTGCCCATTAGGCACAATAATTTGCACGTTGTCAGGCGTCACTAACTCGGTCACGAACAGGTTAAGATCCTTAACCGTACCGGACGTGCCCCCAATATCAACAAACTGACCCAGTTTGTAAGGACGAAACACAATCAGCATAAACCCCGCCGCTAAATCACTCAGCGTGCCCTGCAACGCCAAGCCAATAGCCAGCGTGGCAGCCCCCAACACAGCAACCAGCGAAGTAGCCTGAATACCAAACAGACCCAGTACCGTAATAAATACAACCAGCAGAATGACCCACTTCACCAAGGCTGCAAGAAAGTTGCCCAGCGTTGGATCTATACGCGGTATCGCATTCACCCGCTTACGCACTAAGCTGCTGACTACCCCTGCGACAATCCAGCCCACAATTAACACCAACAATGCTTTCACGGCATTGATGATCAAAGGAACATAAGCCCCAAATTGCTCAAGAAAGTTTTCCATGACGTAATATCCTCTAGATGGCAGTTACCGACACACACAGCATTCATTATGTTAAAGCAGTTTTATTTTGGAACACTCTTTTCCTCACCATATTTAACAATTAAAGCACCATCGTGCTGATGACGCCGAAACTGAGAGAGTATTCACAACGGTTGAGCGCTGAATTACCTGGACGGCAACATCCAACTTACTAATTAATGAAGGTAATGCACATTTCGAGTAGCGCGGCGTAAGCGTTAGCGCACCCGCGAAAGTGACCCGGCAGGTGTACATTTATGGCGGTGAGCAGATAGGTAGTGCGGAATTTGTACCACTCAGGCGGGCGGCGATGCGGACTGTGGTGGCTTGCATGACCGCGATGGCGATGTGGCTGTTTCCAGCGGTCGGATGCATGTACACCCGGCATGGTTGGGCATTGGTTTGCATTTGTTGACTCCAAGCCGTGGTGGTTAAAGCTGACGTTTGCAGACGTCGCAAAACACAAGGTAAATATGCTTACCTTATGAGCCAATTTATAAGCTTTATTTACCTTGCCGGGCGAAAACAAGCCGGCACAAGACCGGCTTTAGGGATCATTCGTAGCCTTTTACAACGGCTATCAGAGCGTCTCTGTGATTGAAGATATCAGTCAGTACATTTAGATCGTGCTTAACTGATTCATTATCTTGGCGAATTTCAATTCTTTTTAAGATTTTGGAATTGAAGTGAAGGCGACAGATCGGCTTACGATTGTTGTCATCAAGCAGCACGGCGCAATACGACTTTGCATCTCGCATGAAAACCCTTTCAGGAGCTACTTCGCTGGCAACGATAGCCCGAACCATGTTGTAACCATCGATCTCTTCCTGAGTCGTGACTATCTCATCATCTGTATTTTGAGAAGGTTCTTCGGAGTCCATCTGAATGGACTGTAAGTTAACAGCACCTGACTCATCGCCACTTGTCGTAGCTAATGCCTGTTTGAGTCTTAGAGAAACCTGCTCTTTGATGTGTTGAGCCATTGCGTCGCGGATGATCGGTGTGAATTCATCAAGAACTTGCTGAGTCATCCGTCCATCAAAGAAATCTTGAGCGATGAATTTGATGAATTCGCGGGGCGGTTCTTTAAGCATCTTGCTGAATGATGCCATCGCGAGATTGGTGTATTTCAGCCGATTTGCGGTACTAAGAATGGTATCGACGTTAAAAACAGGCTTAGCAAATTTCTTCAGTTCTTCAATATCCCTTTCGTTATAGTCAGTCAGACGAAAGGTAAAAAATGGTCTGTTATCTAGCTTGTTTGTGTCATCAAGATCTGAGTAAAAGCGGTACTCAATGCCATTGGTTAAAATCGCAAACTTTGCTTCCGTGCAATTGAAATAGCGGTAGAGCTGGCTGAATTGTGCATCTGCAAGGTCTGTCGTACGGGGCTTACATTCGATGAGGATTGAAAGCACACCATCATTTTTGATGGCGTAGTCGACCTTCTCGCCTTTCTTCAAGCCAACGTCAGCCGTAAATTCAGGCAGTACCTCGGTTGGATTGAAAACGTCATATCCTAAGCTTTGTATAAATGGCATGACCATCGCATTTTTCGTCGCTTCTTCGTTGACGATGTGGTCAAGCTGCTCTCTGGCACGGCTCGCCAGTGTTGCGATTTTTTGTGCTATCTCCATGTTCCCTGCCTTTTTAGTTGGTTTGCTACACCCTCCCAAATGCCCAACGCCCTAAAAAACGAGCGCAAATTTGGAAGTTATCTGTTTCGTCCATTTCGTAGCTGGGATACAGCGAATTGTCAGATATAACTCTAATTCGGTTTCCAGGTAAATGCTGAAGACGTTTAACGTGTACTTGGCCGTCTAATTGAAAAAGAACTCCATCTAACCATTCTTTACCCAACCTCGCCATTGACCTTAGTCATACTTAGCCCACACCGATTCCACGCTAGCGCCTTCGGCTCAACGTGCTACGCTTCGCGTTACTTTTCTTATTTGGGTGATTCGCTATGCCGATGTTTCGTGTGTTGGCGGCTTCCGCGCTGGTGCTGCTCACGCTGTCTACGCAAGCCCAGGCCCAAACGTCTGCTGACTGGTCGGCTTACAATAAGCTGCAGATTTGGACGCAGCCCAACCAAGCCTCTAGCGCGATTAACCGTTTTCAACCTGCTCGTTTCTCGGTTGGGTCTGTCACTTTGAACGGTGAGTACGTCTCACCCCAGCCATTTGGCGCTATTAGCCGCGTAATGGTCGCCGCACACCATGGCTATATAAGAGGCACGATTTAACATTGTCAGTGCAACAGGATTGTCAGCACACCAGGAGCGCGTAAAATATCGGGCTCTTTTTTGGTTTTTGTAATTGTTATGTTATAACTTATTTATTGGTAGCGAGGACACTCAATGAGTGAGCATATGCATCGCCATAACAAGGAAGGTCCTTGTCATTTTTCGCTGATGTCGTTATCTGCCACGAAGCGGTTGGGTCTAGTGGCACTGCCGCTGCTGGGTTTATGGGGGTTAGTTTTGTGGGCAAGTGGGTGGCCGTTATGAGTGAGCGTTCACTTTCACGCCTGCAACTGCATGACTTGCACCTTGCCCAAGGCGGACGCACGGTACTTGAGCATGTCGATGGTGACATAAAACCCGGTGCTATTACGGCGCTTATCGGCGCTAACGGGGCGGGCAAAAGCACGCTGATCCAGGCGATTATGGGAGAACTGCGGCCTATTAGCGGCAAAGTGATTTGCACCGTTGATAAAGCACGCCGCGCATGGTTACCGCAGCAACTGGCTCTGGACCTTACCTTTCCGATGAGCGTGGAAGAGTTGGTGATGACCGGCAGTTGGCCAAGCCACGGGGCGTTGAAAGGCTACTGTGCGGCGCATTATCGCAAGGGTCGCGACATCATGGCGCGCTTAGGTATTTCTCATTTGGCCCACCGCCCTTTGGGTGAGCTTTCCGGCGGCCAGCGCCAGCGGGCGCTGATTGGCCGTACGTTGATGCAGGAAGCGGAGCTTTTGTTACTGGATGAGCCGTTTGCCAACGTGGATAGCGATACGGTGGATATTTTGATCCGTATTTTGCGCCAAATGGCCGATGAAGGCGTGACCATCATTATTGTGCTGCACGACATGGATCATCTGAGCCACCTAGCCGATGAAGTATTAATGCTAAACGGTGGCCATGGTCGCTGGGTCGCGCCTAGCGCGCTTAACCACCAACATGCATCGGCCAAGGTCGTGCCGTTTGCTTTGGGAGGTCGTCATGCTGGCACTGCTTGATGCGTGGTTTGTTGCGCCTTTCGATTATGGCTTTATGCGGCGTGCGGTCGTGGGTGGTTTGGCACTTTCGCTTGCAGCTCCTCCACTGGGCGTGTTTTTGGTGCTACGGGGCATGAGCCTGATTGGCGATGCAATGGCCCACGCTATTTTGCCTGGGGTGGCGCTGGGCTTTTTACTCGCCGGGTTCTCTCTACCGGTGATGAGCGCTGGCGGCGTTCTTTTCGGCGTGATGGTGGCGTTACTTGCCGGTGCTGTGTCGAAAATGGGCGGCCAGCGCGAAGACGCCGCCATGGCGAGCTTCTTTATTATCTCGCTGGCGGCCGGGGTATTGCTCATTTCGATGGGTGGCAGCAGCGTGGATTTAACCCATGTGCTGTTCGGCTCAATTTTGGCGATTAACTCCACAGCGCTACTGCTCATTGCCTCTATCAGCACACTGATTGTGATTATTTTGGCGATTATTTTCCGCGCGTTGGTCGTGGAGTGTTTAGACCCGCTGTTTTTACGCGGGCAAAGCCGCCGTAGCAGCTGGGTACATAGCGTTTTTTTAGGGCTATTGGTGCTTAATTTAACCGCGGGTTTCCAAACCTTGGGCACGTTAATGGCGGTGGGCTTAATGATGCTGCCTGCCACTGCAGCGCGGTTTTGGAGTAAGCGGCTGGAAGGCTTGATAGGTATTGCCGTGGTATTGGCCATGGTCGCCAGTACCGGCGGGCTATTGATTTCATTTCATCTTGATACCCCATCAGGGCCGAGCATTATTTTGCTGGCTGGGGTGGGTTATCTACTGTCGGCACTGTTCGGCCGCTATCACAGCTTAGCCGCTAAGCTGCGGCGCAAGACAACGCCGCTGGCGCTTGAACAGTCGTCATAACTCTTTGTTATTTTTGAAGGAGCGTTATATGTCGCTTTTCTCTTCATCGCGCTGGTGGGTGGGTGTTTCGGCCATGCTGGCATTGCCTGCAGCAATGGCTAGCGACCGTGTTCAGGTAGTGACCAGCTTCTCTATCTTGGCCGACATGGTCGAAAACGTGGGCGGCGAGCACGTTGACGTAACGTCGCTTGTCGGCCCTGACGGCGATGCGCATGTTTATTCACCAAGCCCAGGCGACGCCCGCGCGTTGGCCAGCGCAGATGTGGTGGTCTTTAACGGACTGCTGTTTGAGGGCTGGATGGAGCGTTTGATTGAGTCTAGCGACTATACGGGTGCATTGGTCACTGCAACCAACGGCATTCAACCCCGCGCCTTTGCCAAACACGATCATGAAGAACACGGCCATGACGATCATGGACACGACGACCATGGCCACGACGATCATGACCACGGACATGACGAGCACGATCACAGTGAACATGACCATGGTGATGACGACCCTCACGCATGGCAGGATCTACAGCAGGCAAAGGTCTACGTTACCAATATTCGCGATGGCTTAATCGAAGCAGACAGTGCCAATGCCGAAAGTTATCAAGCGAATGCTGAGCGCTATTTAGCAGCAATAGACGAGGCTGATCATGAAATTCGTGATTTGCTGAGCGATATTCCCGCTTCCGCCAGCGTGATTACCGGCCATGATTCGTTTGGTTATTTCTCAAATGCTTATGGGGTGAACTTTCTTGCTCCTGTCGGCCTGTCTACCGAAGCTGACCCCAGCGGCGCCAGCATGGCCGCGCTTGTAGATGTCATTGAGCAGGAAAACGTGCAGGCGCTGTTCCACGAGAACATGACCAACCAAGCCATCATCAACCAGCTTGCCGAAGAAACTGGCCTGCCAATTGCTGGCACACTGTATGCCGATGCGCTGGCGAGTGAGGGTGAAGCCGGCACTTACTTAGGCATGATGCGCGACGCTCGAGCACCACAACGCTACTTTCGACCCCGAACCCGGCGCGTACAACCAAGTGGGCGGTGGGCATTCGCATAGCCACGGGCATGCTCATTCCCACGACCACGACCACGACCACGACCACGACCACGACCACGACCACGACTATCATGGTCATGATCACTAAGCCAAAAAGTTAACTATTGAATACCGCCGCCGGGCGGTATTTTTTTGCGTTGCATTTTGTCCCAGGGATGGGGAGACTTGCACTACTGCTGCGAATTTTCATCCCTGCAAAGAGCCAATACCATGCGCCTGAACGCCGATTTTAGCCACTTTGCCAGTGTCACGCCGGATCAGTACCGTTGGGTGGACTCCCCCAGCGCTGGTGTAGAGCGCATGATGCTAGACCGCATTGGCGACGAAGTCGCCAGAGCCACCAGCTTGGTACGCTACGCGCCCAACAGCCAGTTCAATCGCCATACTCATGGTGGTGGTGAAGAAATTTTAGTGTTGGAAGGTGTCTTTGCCGATGAGCATGGCCGTTACCCGGCAGGCAGCTACTTACGCAACCCGATTGGCACTGGTCATACCCCACAAATAGGCGAAGAAGGCGCACTTATTCTGGTAAAGCTACACCAGTTTGATGAAAACGATATTTTGCAACTGGCCGTGCCTGCCCATAGGCTGCCCTGGCAGCCCGACCGACGGCCAGGTATTACTTACAAAATGCTGCACACCTATAGCTCAAAACAGTATGGCCCAGAGCGGGTCAGCCTAGAGCGTTGGGAAGCCGATACACTGGTGTCTTATCCACCGCTTGCCGGTGGTTTAGAGTTGTTTGTGCTGGAAGGCTCTCTTATCTGTGATGGACAGGAATACGTTACCGGCAGCTGGTGCCGCTACCCAGTAGGTGCGGCACCTCAGTTACGCGCGGGTAATGAAGGCGTGCAGCTTTATCTAAAACGCGGGCACTTAGCCACTGTTAAGCTAACCAGCTAATCTACAAAACTGTTTACAAATCTAGCCTACCAAGCCAACAAACGGCAGCAGCGTTAACAGGGCAATCAGCACCACGGCAACGATTACCAGTACGACTTGCACGGGGTGGGCAAGGAAGCGTCGCCATAATGTTGGCGCACTGCCACTGGCAACCGCTTCTTCGTGCTCTCGCCGCGCCTTAGCTTGACGCTTTTCCTGATACGCTGCCAATGCCGCTTCAGCGGCCTCACGCTGAGCAGTGTTACGCAGCCAAATGGCATCGACCCCCAGGCGAAAAAAGCCCGCCTGGGTTTCATAGACATCAAAGCCCTGCTCATCTAGTAACTGGCGTACTTCCAACGCCTCTTCATCGGTCACGTGGCGTAGCCGAAACAGCAAGTGGGCCATATTAGTCGCCCATGGCTGCCATGCGATCTGCCTGAATCACTTCAATCCAGTAGCCATCTGCATCTTTGACAAAGATAACGTCTTTCATCTTGCCCTGGTCCGCGCGCTTGATAAACGTTACTTCATGCTCATCAAACCAAGCCTCGGCAGCTTCTAAGTCAGGCACACTAAAGCAGATATGACCAAACCCTTGCGGCTCAGCGTTACCGTCATGATAGGCAAAATCCTGCTGATCTTCTGTGCCCCAGTTATGCGTCAATTCCAGTAAGCCTTTCTGACTGAAGGTCCAGGCAGTACGTGCTTGAGTATCTTCTGGCACGTTATCGCTGCTTTCGAGATTGGCTAGGAAGTAGAGCGAAAACTGCATCTCTTCGAAATCCAATCGGCGTAGCACCTGCATTCCAAAGACCTTAGAGTAGAACGCTAGCGCACGTTCGGGATCCTTCACCCGCAGCATGGTGTGATTTAAGCGAAACCCTTGGGTTTGCGGCGCTACGGGCGCGACGCCGGAATGTTGTTCGCCTTGAAAACTCATTTTGCTCTCCTGTCGCTAATGCTGATCATTGAATCCATTGAGCCTCACTTACCGCTTACCATGAGGGCTTTAGAGCCATAATACCAGCCTTTACAAGCATGTAGGCTTCACTAACGCAGTGTCACATTAAGCGCACTGGCAATACTAAACAAAAACCCTACACTTATTATTCATAAACTTTACAAAAAGCAGTTCCCGCAACATGAGCGATGCCCCACCTTTGAGGCATCCACAGGAGTTTTCCATGACTGCGATTGATATGACCCTCGGTGACCACATAACGTTAAAGCAGTTAGCCCGTGCCATACACAATGGCTTTTCACCGATTGTGGAAGTTGAATCAATGGATGGTATCTATAAGGTTCGCTTCCATCACGCGAACGGTGTCTCTGATTTAACCAATGCTGAGGGTCATGTCAGCACGTTTTTGGGCACCGGTGAAATTCGCGACACCCTTGGCCAGCTGGGCCTCACTCATGGAGTGCTTACGTTTGCCGACCAGTGTGGCGATGAAATGATTGGTGTTGAGGGTAAAGCGATGACGCCTGATGAGATGCTCACCTACGGAACACGCATCTCGTTTCGTTGATAGTTGCTCATAGCGTTGCCCAGGCTTTACAGATTGACCTAAGCCAAGGATAGTACCATCACGACAGGGGCGCCCTTGCTTAACGGGCTGAGAAGCACCCTTTGAACCTGAACCGGATAACACCGGCGTAGGGAGTCGTGGTGCAGCTGCATCACCTCCCAGCCGGGAGGATATTATGCCTTCACGCCCACTCGGCGATTATCTCCGCGACTTGCGCGCTGCCACACCGCTGGTACATTGCATTACCAACTATGTGGCGATGAATAGCACCGCTAACTTGCTATTGGCGACAGGTGCTTCCCCCGCCATGCTGCATGCTCAAGAAGAAGTGGCGGAGTTCACGGCTATGTCTGGCGCGCTATCGATTAATATTGGCACCCTCTCTTCCCCTTGGGCTGACGCCATGGCAGTCGCCGCGCGCACTGCTCATGAAAACCATATTCCGTGGGTGCTTGACCCTGTGGCTGTTGGTGCTACCGCATTTCGCCAGCGTGTTTGCGAGACGTTGCTGGCTTATCAGCCTAACGTTATTCGTGGCAATGCCTCAGAAATACAAGCACTTAACGGATTAGCCAACCAGGGGCGTGGGGTTGATGCGACGGCTAGCACCCAAGAAGCGGCAACTGCTGCCATTGCGCTGGCACAGCAACATCGCTGTGTGGTGGCGGTGACTGGCGAGAGCGATTTCATTACCGATGGCACTGAACATTATCGTCTTACAGGCGGGCATGCGCTGATGCCCCGTGTGACGACCTTGGGCTGCGGCTTGAGTGCACTGGTCGCAAGCTTTGTGGCCGCAAACCACGAGCAGCCGCTGGAGGCCAGCCTGGCCGCCTTGGCGTGTTTCAGCCTCGCTGGAAGCCGTGCAGGCGAGCAGGCTCAAGGCCCTGGCAGTTTCCAGGTGGCGCTATTGGACGCGCTGTATCAGTTATCCCCTGACGACCTTTCGACCCTTGCTCAATGGGAGGCGGTGCATGCCGTTTGATCTTTCACTCTATTTAGTCACCGATGCTGGTCTGTGCGCTGGCATGGGTCTGGAAAAAACGGTTGAAGCTGCTGTGCAGGGCGGCATTACCATGGTGCAATTACGCGATAAACACGCTAGTGACGAGCACATGATCGCCCAGGCCAAACGTCTCAAAGCGATGTTGGCTGGCAGTGGCGTCCCTCTGATCATTAATGATCGCCTGAACGTGGCGTTCGCCAGCCAAGCGGATGGCTTACATGTCGGGCAAAGCGACACGGCTGTTCAAGCAGCGCGAAGCACGCTCGGCCAGCACGCCATTATCGGGCTTTCAATTAACACCCCAGCCCAACTTCAGGAGGCACCTGTCGAATTGCTCAATTACGTCGGTTTAGGGCCCGTGTTTGCGACTGGCAGTAAACAAGACCACGCCCAGCCCATTGGCTTTGATGGGCTGGCACAGCTTGCCAATGCGTGCCAACTTCCCAGCGTCGCGATTGGCGGGTTAAAAGCTGAACACATGGCTCAAGTGAAAGCCGCTGGGGCAAACGGTGTTGCGGTTATTTCTGCTATTTGTGGCCAGCCAGACCCACGCCTGGCAGCACAGGCATTCCACGCGCAATGACCCAGCTCGACCATATCGCGGCGTTTGTAAAGGTCGCTGAGCTGGGTAGCTATACCCGCGCGGCCGAGGCGCTAGACCTTTCTCGCACGCGGGTATCTCGCCAAGTGATGGCGCTTGAAGAGGCATTGGGTGCTCGGCTTATTCAGCGCACCACCCGGCGGCTACACCTCACTGAAGCGGGCGAACGCTATCTCGTTCGTGCGCAAAGCATTTTGATCGCTTTGGACGAGGCAGCGGCAGAAATCGGCAGTGGCACCAGTACGGTGAGCGGGCAGCTGCGCATCAATGGTCCGATGAGCTTCGGCACACGCTATCTTTCACCGCTGGTTGCACGGTTTATGCAAACGCACCCGGGGCTAGAAGTGCGTTTGGATCTAAACGACCGCCGCGTTGATTTGCTGGAAGAGGGCTACGATGTCGCCATTCGTATTGGTAACCTGCCCGACTCTAGCTTAGTGGCGCGACGGCTCACCCAGTGCCGGATGCTGTTTTGCGCATCACCTGATTACCTCACCAAGCACGGCACGCCGCTGACTAGTGAAGATTTGGCATCTCACCGCTGCCTTCGCTACCGAAGCGGCCAAAACAGTGGCGATTGGCGGATTGGCCATCAACTACTCAGTATTTCTGGCCCCCTAGAGAGTAATAATGGCGATATGCTGACGCATGCAGCTGAAGCAGGCTTAGGGATAGCGCAACAGCCCAGCTTTTTAGTGACCGATAGCATTGCGAACGGGCGCCTAGTGCCGATTTTGCAGAACTTACCGCCGGCGTTGCTAGACATCCATGCGCTTTACCCAGCCCGACGCTATTTACCTGCCAAAGTAGAGCGCTTTATTGAGTTATTGGCGGCGGCGTGGGGTGACCCACCAGTATGGGAAATCGAACTCGGATTGTCGCCTTTATCGCAACAGTGAAGTGCAATAACAGTGGATTATCTCAGTGGCTTTCATCTGTAAAGTGGCACTATCGCATCCAACGTGATGCTCGCGACTAAGAGAGACGGCTATGACCACTACTAATACTTCACCACTCACCCTCCATGCCACCGCCTTGCTACGTATCAGTTTGGGCGTGATGGTCTTAGCTCACGGCTTGCTTAAGGTGTTTGTCTTCACCCTGCCAGGCACTGTCAGCTATTTTGAATCCCTGGGCTTACCGGGTGTTCTTGCTTACTTAACCATTGCTGCCGAAGTAGGTGGCGGCCTAGCACTTTTACTGGGCATCTATACTCGTTGGGTAAGCCTTGCTCTAGTCCCCGTGCTGCTAGGTGCAGCCTCGGTACACCTGGGTAATGGCTGGCTGTTCTCAAACCCGGGTGGTGGCTGGGAATTCCCTATTTTCTGGACGATTGCTCTGGTGGTACAGGCAGGCCTAGGTAGCGGTAGCGCTGTTGTCAGCCGCAAATTCGCCTAACCACTCTGCCCGCATTGGCTTCGGCTTGTGCGGGCATCATTAGCCCCCTATAGGCTAACGGAGGTACTAAGATGCTACCCAGCCTGTTTATTTCTCATGGCTCCCCCATGTTGGCGCTGAATAAAACGCCAGCCCACGCTTTCCTACGCGAACTGGGGAAGCGCCTCTCCCCTCGTGCGGTGGTCGTCGTATCAGCCCACTGGGAGAGTCTTACGCTCAAGGTCAGTACTAGCGCACAACCAGAGACGATTCATGACTTTGGCGGGTTTCCACAAGCTCTTTTCGAGTGCCAGTATCCGGCTCCTGGCAACCCTGATTTGGCTGAACAAATTGCGCTGTTACTGGGTGCCGAACGCGTAGAGCGCGGCCTTGATCACGGCGCCTGGGTACCACTTTCGCTGATGTTTCCGGAGGCCAATGTACCGGTCGTTTCCCTGTCGCTACCTGTGCGTTGGGAAAATGACGCGCTAGTCACGCTCGGCGAGCGCCTATCAGCATTGCGAAAAGAAGGGGTTCTGATTATTGGCTCGGGCAGCCTGACCCATAACTTATATGAAACCCTGCCCCAGGACAGCCCCGCCCCCGCCTGGGTAGATGAGTTTGCCCAGTGGGTGAGCGAGCACATTGCAGCCAATGATCGCCAGGCATTGCTCCACTGGGAGAGTGCTCCAAAAGCGCTGGAAAACCACCCAACCCCAGAGCACTTCCAGCCCTTGCTGGTGGCCATGGGGGCAGGTGGTGATGCAACTCAGTTACACCACAGCATTGAACATGGCGTACTGGCAATGGATGTCTATCAGTTCGCTTAAGCCGTTGGGCGAGGCTTCATCGTCGTGCGGCGGTCATGGTAAGCAATTGCCAACCCGCTGCCCATAATCAGCACACTGCCCACCCATACCCACAGATCCGGCAGCTCTCCCCAGAACCACCAGCCAAGCAGCACCGCCCACAGCATTGCAGTGTAATCGAAGGGAGCGGCAATCGCGGCAGGGGCAAAGCGGAATGCCAGGGTAATAAACGCGGTCGCGCCAATACCCAAAACACCCGAGACCAAAAAGCCAAGCCAGTGCCAGGGCTCTGGGGTTTGCCAAACCCAGGGCAAACTCAGAGCAGTGACGATAAAGGGCACTAACGTCATGTAGAACACCATTGCCCACAGGTGCTCCCTAGCACCGTAGCGCCGCGCAGTAATCATCATCAGTGCATAAAAGAAAGCCGCTCCCAAGAGGGTTAGCGTGCCAAGCTGGAACGCATCACCGCCGGGGCGAACCACAATCAGCACGCCAGCAAAGCCAACTAACGACGCCACTAATACAGGCGGATCGATCCGCTCGCCAAGCAGCGGTACTGAGAGCAACGTTACAAACAAGGGCGCCACAAAAGCGATTGCCGTGGCCTCTGCGAGTGGCAGCAGGGTTAGCCCCCAGACAAAACACACCATCGTGGCGGTATAAATCAATCCTCTGAGAAGGTGTACACGGGGGCGCTTGGTATGCAACTTGCGCAATCCGCCTGCAAAATGCGCCAACAGAGCAATGAGCGGTAATGACACGAGCGTACGAAAGAAAATAATCTGTAGCGGCGAATGGACCTCGCCTAGCCACTTCGATACCGCATCACCGAGCGCTAAGAACAGAACTCCTAAGCACATGCACAGGATACCTTTTAACGACGTTGTCACGACGCTCTCCTTTTGCCCTTTGGACACTTTATCAGCCGGGATTAACAACTAATAAAAAACCCCGCCAATGTGTCACTGACGGGGCTGCGGATCTAACGTGGCTTTACAAACTTGCGTTGACCACCATGCACTCCATCCCCTGCGCCTGGAGCGTTCTACAAGCGCGTCTGGCGCGTGCTTCGTCCAAGGCGACAACCCTGGCGCGGAATACCGGCGTTTGACCAGCTAAAGTATCGATAGCAACCCGCCCCCCCACTTCATGAGGCAGGCGCTGCGCTGCCTGACGTGCCAACTGCTCTGCTCGTGCTGCCTGGCTAAAAGCACCTACCTGGATACCCCAATCACCAGCAGTAACAGACCGTTGAGGCGTAGCTGCCAATTCGCGCTCACGTTCAATAAAAGCGTTCACCGGGTCTGGTCTACGGGTGACAGGAACTTCTGTCGGTGCCTCCATTGAGCGCGCGAGACGATCTTCAATTTCAACAGCCGGTGCAGACGCTGGTGAAGGAGAAAGGGTTGTCGCTGCCAAATTATTCGAAGCCGCTGTATTATTCGAAATCGTTACATTACTGGCCATGACAGGGCGATTAGAGGCTGGCGGTGTCGACATGGGGCGTTGGCTAGGCGCGTTAGAGCCAGAGAAAGCCATAAACTCTCTAGAAAAAGTGGTATTGGCCAGCCACGTTTGCTGGTCACGCAGCGCTGCACGAGCAAAGCTACGGTCTAACAGGTTCGCCATATGAGAATCACGAGATGAACCACTAAAGCCACCCATGACAACGCCCACCATACGGCGATCCCCGTGGACGGCCGTTGTCGCTACATTGAAACCAGATGCACGAATGAAGCCGGTTTTAAGGCCATCTGCACCGGGGTAGTTTTTCACTAAGCGGTTATGGCTGGTGTGCCGGGTACCACGATAGGTGAACTCCTGGAGCCCAAAGTAGTGGTAGTACTGTGGGAAGTCCTGCATCACGCGCACAGAGAGTGTCACCATATCCCGTGCCGTGGTGACCTGCTGATCATCAGGTAGACCCGAGGCATTACGGAACGTGGTGGCATTCATGCCTAGCTCGCGCGCTTTTGCGGTCATCAGCTGAGCGAAACGCTGCTCGCTACCACCTAATGCTTCAGCCACCACGACGGCAACATCATTAGCAGAGCGCACTGCCAACGCACGAATAGCAGAATCAACAGGAATGGTACTACCTGCAGAAAGCCACAGTTTTACAGCAGGCATGGCGGCAGCTTGAGCAGACACAGGAAGCGGCTGATTAAGACTGAGCTGGCCACTCTCCAATGCTTCAAATGTAAGATAAAGCGTCATCATTTTGGTTAACGATGCGGGGTAGCGACGCTCATCGGCATTCTCGGCGTACAGCACCTCTCCGTTTTCCAAATCCACAACAATCCCAGCATAACGCGGATTTGCATGAGCACTCGATATCGTGCTTAGCAGCAATACCATTAACGACAGCGGAAGCCACCAACGCGCGACGATCGTTGCGCATATTCCCCTTGTTGCCATACATGCCCCTTTCTTGTTTTGCTGTGATGTAACACTACCAACCATTAATCTACTTGCCACACTAAGAAATCTAAGACTAGCACGGTAACTCTTCAAGTGAATTAAGAAAGCAGTATAAAAGTTGAAAACGCAATGAAATGAATAGACCAAAAAAAACCGACCCTAAGGGGTCGGCTTTCATTTTGTTGAGCAACAACGCAGAGACTTACTCTTCTGCAGCTGCTTCTTCAACAACCGGACGGTCAACCAGCTCAACGAACGCCATGGGCGCGTTGTCGCCTGTGCGGTAACCGCACTTGAGGATGCGGATGTAACCACCCGGACGCTCGGCATAACGCGGACCTAGCTCGTTGAACAGTTTGCCGACGGCTTCTTTGGAGCGCGTGCGGGCAAATGCCAAACGGCGGTTTGCAACGCTATCCTGCTTGGCTAGGGTAATTAGCGGCTCGATAACGCGACGCAATTCCTTGGCCTTAGGCAGGGTTGTCTTGATGACTTCATGTTCGACCAGAGAGACAGACATGTTCTTAAACATGGCCTGACGATGCGAGCTGGTACGATTCAGATGACGACCACTCTTACGATGACGCATGGTTGTAATTCCTTACCAAACTGGGACTCGAGTCGACACTCACGCGGAGGCCTTGTCGTCCTTCAGGCTAGCGGGTGGCCAATTTTCCAGCCGCATGCCGAGGGACAAGCCGCGCGCTGCCAATACGTCTTTGATTTCATTCAAAGACTTTTTACCAAGATTCGGTGTCTTCAGCAGCTCAACTTCAGTGCGCTGGATAAGATCACCAATGTAGTAAATATTCTCGGCTTTTAGGCAGTTAGCGCTGCGAACTGTCAACTCAAGATCGTCTACGGGGCGCAATAGGATAGGATCAACAAGATCCTCTTCCTCTTCGACTTCCTGCTCTTTATCAGCTTCCAGGTCGACGAAGGCGGCCAGCTGCTCTTGCAGAATGGTCGCACTGCGACGGATAGCCTCTTCCGGATCCAGTGTACCGTCGGTTTCCAGATCGATAATTAACTTATCGAGGTCGGTGCGCTGCTCAACACGAGCGGCTTCAACCGAATAGGAAACACGGCGAACAGGGCTGAAGGTGGCATCCAGCTGCAGGCGGCCAATTGCACGTGTCTCTTCATCAGAGCCACGAGCGTCAGCCGGTTCGTAACCACGACCCAGCGCTACCTTAAGCTGAATTTTCAGCTCGGCACCTTCATTGACATGAGCAATGACGTGATCCGGGTTGACGATTTCGACGCTATGATCAAGCGCAATGTCGCCAGCGGTGACGACAGCTGGGCCCTGCTTGTTCAGCGAGAGCACCGCCTCATCGCGGCTGTGCATCTTGATCGCAACATCTTTCAAGTTCAGGAGGATTTCGATGACATCTTCCTGCACCCCTTCGAGCGCACTGTATTCGTGCTCTACACCGGCAATTTCAGCCTCTACCACGGCAGCGCCGGGCATGGACGAAAGCAGAATGCGACGAAGTGCATTCCCCAGGGTGTGACCAAAGCCGCGCTCGAACGGTTCGAGAACGATTTTGGCATGATGTGCGCTGATTTCTTCGACCTTGATGTCACGAGGACGAAGAAACTCTGTCACTGAACGCTGCATATGAACACCTTTCAGGCTGCCAAACGGATACTGAGTACTCTAGAGCACACTACTCAAGAGCATCTGGGCGGTTAGCTTTGCTACCCCGCCCAGGTCTCAAGAAGCAGAAATGTAAATCAAACTGCTTACTTGGAGTACAGCTCGACGATCAGGTTTTCGTTGATGTCGGCAGTCAGGTCACCGCGTTCAGGCAGAGCCTTGAAAGTGCCTTCCATCTTCTTGGCGTCGATTTCGATCCAAGCGATATCGCCACGGTTGGCCGCAATGGTCAACGAGTGTTGAATACGTGCTTGGTTCTTCGCCTTTTCGCGAACAGAAACAACGTCACCGGGCTTCACTTGGTAGGAAGCAACGTTAACGGTGCGGCCGTTCACGGAAATCGCCTTGTGGCTGACCAGCTGACGCGCTTCAGAGCGAGTCGAGCCAAAGCCCATGCGGTAGACGACGTTATCCAGTCGGGATTCAAGCAACTGCAACAATACTTCACCAGTCGCACCTTTCAGGCGAGCGGCTTCTTTGTAGTAGTTGCGGAACTGCTTTTCGAGTACGCCATACATACGGCGTACTTTCTGCTTCTCACGAAGCTGCAAGCCGTAGTCGGAAAGACGCTGACGACGCTGGCCGTGTACACCCGGGATCTGCTCGGATTTACACTTTTTCTCGAAGGGAGTAACACCGCTCTTTAAAAAGAGGTCGGTGCCTTCACGACGAGACAGTTTGCACTTCGGTCCAATATAACGAGCCATGAATCTGTCTCCTTAAACGCGGCGTTTCTTAGGCGGACGGCAGCCATTATGAGGAATGGGCGTCGCGTCAGTGATGCTTTGCACGCGGAAGCCGGCGGCATTGAGAGCGCGCACGGCGGATTCACGGCCTGGACCGGGGCCCTTGACCAGCACGTCTACGTTTTTCACACCATACTCGGCTGCAGCAGTTGCTGCACGCTCACTTGCCACTTGAGCAGCGAACGGGGTGCTCTTGCGAGAACCACGAAAACCCGAACCACCGGCTGTCGCCCAAGAAAGAGCGTTGCCCTGGCGGTCTGTGATCGTCACGATCGTGTTGTTAAAAGAGGCGTGGATATGCGCTACGGCGTCCACTACCTGCTTTTTAACCTTTTTACGGTTACTACGCGGGTTAGCCATGTTGATGTCTATTCCTGTCTTAACGTCAGCTCTCTATTAAAGAGCCTGCGTGTTATTTGCGGATCGGCTTACGCGGGCCCTTACGGGTACGCGCGTTAGTCTTAGTCCGCTGACCACGCAGCGGAAGACTACGACGATGACGCAGACCACGGTAGCAGCCTAAGTCCATGAGACGCTTAATGTTAAGCGTAACATCACGACGAAGGTCGCCTTCTACGGTGTACTTACCAACTTCAGAACGCAGGGTATCCAGCTCATCGCTAGATAGATCCTGGATCTTAGTAGTAGGCGCGATACCGGCAGCAGCACAAACGTGCTGAGCGCGGGTACGGCCAATCCCGAAGATATAGGTCAGCGAGATCGCCGCATGCTTGTTGTCCGGGATATTGACGCCTGCAATACGGGCCATCAGCTTACTCCGAAATTTGAGCGGCTTGCTCGTTTGTTCATCTACAAAAGGTGCAACAGCATACCCCTTTATAAGCCTTATGGCAAGGGGTATGCCGGCACCCGCTTAAAAACAACCCAGGTATTAACCCTGGCGCTGTTTGTGCCGCGGTTCGATACAAATGACGCGGACAGCGCCATTGCGTCGAATGATCTTACAATTACGGCACATCTTCTTTACGGAAGCTCGAACTTTCATCGTTCTCTCCAAATCGCAACGGCGCGCCTCAGCGCATAATGCCGCCGCTACCGTAGCCTTTCAGGTTGGACTTCTTCATCACCGAGTCATATTGATGCGACATGAGATGCGACTGCACCTGGGCCATGAAGTCCATGATGACCACAACCACGATCAGAAGCGAAGTTCCGCCGAAGAAAAACGGCACGTTCCACGCAACGATCAAGAACTGGGGCATCAAGGAAACCGCAGTGATATACAAGGCACCGAACAAAGTAAGACGAGTCATTACTTTATCGATATAGCGAGCGGTCTGCTCGCCGGGGCGAATGCCCGGCAGGAAGGCGCCTGACTTTTTAAGATTGTCAGCCACATCCTTGGGGTTGAAGACCAGCGCTGTGTAAAAGAAGCAGAAGAATACCACTGCCGCCGCGAAAAGCAAGATGTAAAGCGGTTGGCCGGGGCCTAACGCTTGTGATGCACGCTGTAACCACTCCATTCCTTCGCCAGCACCCACCCACTGACCAATAGAGGCCGGGAAGAGTAAAATACTGGAAGCGAAGATTGCTGGAATAACACCAGCCATATTCACTTTCAAAGGCAGGTAGCTGCTTTGGCCTGCATACATCTTATTGCCGACCTGGCGCCTGGGGTAGTTCACTTTCAAGCGGCGTTGACCGCGCTCAATGAACACCACAAACGCAACGGTAGCAATACCTAGCACTGACAGCGCTAACAGCGGAAGAACATTCCAGGCACCTTCATTACGAGCAAGCTCGAACGCTTGCCCAACGGCACTGGGCAGCCCAGCGACGATCCCCGCGAAGATCAACAGCGAAATACCGTTGCCGATGCCCTTCTCGGTGATCTGCTCACCTAGCCACATCATAAACACCGCGCCTGATACAAATGTAATCACGGCGGTGAAAAAGAAGCTGAAGTCAGCGCTGTATGCGATGCCTTGGCTAGCCAGACCGACGGACATACCGGTAGCCTGGACGAAAGCCAGTATCACCGTGCCGTAGCGCGTGTACTGGCTAATCTTGCGGCGGCCAGCCTCACCCTCTTTCTTGAGCTGTTCAAGATGAGGGGAGACCGCAGTCATGAGCTGCATGATAATCGACGCCGAAATGTAGGGCATTATGCCCAGGGCGAGGACGCTCATGCGCTCCAGGGCGCCACCCGAGAACATGTTAAACATGCCTAGAATGGTGCCCTGTTGCTCCCTAAACAAGGCAGCAAGCTGGTCAGGATTGATACCGGGAACGGGAATGTGGGCACCAATACGGTACACCACGATGGCGAGGAGCACGAAGCGCAAACGCGCCCACAGTTCACTCAGACCGCTGCCCATCGCCGGCATATTTCCTGACTTGGCCATTTAGTCCTCTACCTTGCCGCCGGCGGCTTCGATCGCTTCACGGGCACCTTTGGTGACCTTGATACCACGAACGGTAACCGCCTTTTTCAGTTCGCCAGAAAGGATGATCTTCGCATGAAGCGTCGCATCCTTTAGCACGTTGGCTTGCTTCAGAGTTTCCATAGTGACTTCGTCACCGGCAACCTTAGCAAGTTCAGCCAGACGTACTTCTTCAGATACCAATGACTTAGCAGACGTAAAGCCGAACTTCGGCAAACGACGCTGCAATGGCATCTGACCGCCTTCGAAACCAGGCTTGACGCTGCCGCCACTGCGAGATTTCTGACCTTTGTGGCCACGGCCACCGGTCTTACCAAGACCGGAGCCGATACCACGACCAACGCGCTTTTCAGCGTGTTTGGAGCCCGGTGCCGGGCTCAGGGTATTGAGTTTCATGGATTACTCTCCCTCAACGCGCACAAGGTAGTTAACCTTGTGGATCATGCCGCGTACGGCAGGGGTGTCTTCCAGCTCAACCGTATGACCGATGCGACGCAGACCCAGGCCCTTCATAGTAGCCTTGTGCTTGGGCAAAACGCCGATGGTGCTGCGGATCTGGGTAACCTTGATCGTTGCTGCCATGGTGCCTTACCCCGTGATCGCTTCGACAGACAGACCGCGCTTAGCGGCAATGTCTTCCGGTGCTTGCATGGAGGAGAGACCTTTAACAGTCGCTCGCACCACGTTAACCGGGTTGGTGGAACCGTAGCACTTGGCCAGTACATCATGGACACCAGCGAGCTCTAGTACAGAGCGCATGGCGCCGCCAGCGATGATACCGGTACCTTCAGAAGCCGGCTGCATGTACACCTTAGAAGCACCGTGACGGGCTTTTATCGGGTACTGAAGCGTATGGCCTGCAAGGTTAACCTTGACCATGTTGCGACGAGCTTGATCCATCGCTTTCTGGATCGCAACAGGCACTTCACGCGCCTTGCCACGACCAAAACCGACACGACCTTTACCATCACCAACGACGGTCAGCGCGGTGAAGCCGAAAATACGACCACCTTTGACCACCTTGGCGACGCGGTTGACCTGCACTAACTTCTCTTGCAGATCACCGCTTTGCTGTTCGTTCTTCGCCATCGTAAAACCCTTTAGAATTCCAGGCCGCCTTCACGTGCGGCGTCGGCCAGAGCCTTAACGCGACCGTGATACTTAAAGCCAGCACGATCGAAGGCCACCTGGGTGATGCCTGCTTCTTTAGCGCGTTCAGCAATCAGAGCGCCAACCTTAGAGGCGGCTTCTGCGTTGCCAGTCGCACCCTCGCGCAGTGCTTTGTCCAGCGTAGAAGCACTGGCTAGCACTTTGCCACCATCCGGCGAGATAATCTGCGCATAGATGTGACGCGGGGTACGGTTGACGCACAGGCGATACACGCCCAGCTCGCGGATCTTTGCGCGAGCGCGGCGGGCACGACGGAGACGAGATTCTTTCTTCGCGTTCATAACCCTGCCTTACTTCTTCTTGGCTTCTTTGCGACGCACCTGCTCGTCGGCGTACCGAACACCCTTGCCTTTATACGGCTCAGGGGGACGGAAGGCGCGGATTTCCGCGGCGCACTGGCCGAGCATCTGCTTGTCCGCGCTTTTCAGCACGATCACGGTGTTCTTCGGCGTTTCCGCTGAGACACCCTTAGGCAGTTCATAGTCGACCGGGTGCGAGAAGCCCAGTGAAAGATTGAGCGTCTGGCCCTTAGCTTGGGCACGATAACCGACGCCTACAATTTCGAGAGTTTTTGTGAAACCCTCGGATACGCCCGTTACCAGGTTCTGAACCAAGGCGCGGGTAGTACCGGCCATTGCCCAGCTCTTGGCAGACTCACTCGGGGCGAAGGTCAGCTGGCCATCTTCTTGACCAATCACCACGTCCTGGTGAATGGGCATAGATAGCGTGCCCTGGCCGCCTTTGGCGGTCAGCTGGCCAGCGTCGATTTTAATCTCGACACCAGCAGGCACTTTAACCGGATATTTCGCTATGCGGGACATTCCAGCCTCCTAGAATACGGTGCAGATGACTTCGCCACCGACGCCTGCTTGGCGCGCGGCACGATCGGTCATGACACCATTAGAGGTGGTGACAATCGCGATACCCAGACCATCGGCGACCTTAGGCAGGTTGTCTTTGCCCTTGTACTGGCGCAGAGACGGCTTGGAAACCCGTTGAATGTGCTCAATAACCGGCTTACCCTCAAAATATTTAAGAGTAACGGTCAGCTCGGGTTTAACGCCTTCAGCCACCGTAAAGTCGGTAATGTAGCCTTCTTCCTTTAACACGCGGGCCACTTCCACTTTCAGCTTGGAGGACGGCATGGTAGCCGTCTCCTTGGTGGCCATCTGCGCATTGCGGATACGGGTAAACATATCCGCTAGAGTGTCTTGCATGCTCATTTAATGTGCGCTCCTGATGATTCGACGTGACGTTACCAGCTGGACTTTTTCAGGCCAGGGACGTCGCCACGCATGGCGGCTTCACGCAGCTTGTTACGGCCAAGGCCGAACTTGTTGTAAAAACCGTGCGGACGGCCAGTCACGCGGCAGCGGTTACGCTGACGCACCGGGCTTGAGTCGCGCGGCAGTTGCTGCAGCTTCAGCGTCGCCTCGAAACGTTCTTCTTCAGAAGCGTTCACGTCCGAGATGATTTTCTTGAGCTCTGCGCGCTTAGCCGCAAACTTCTCGACTAGCTGAGTACGCTTGAGCTCGCGCTCTACCATACTTTTCTTAGCCATGATCCAACCCTTATTTCTTAAACGGGAAGTTCAGTGCTGCTAATAGCGCACGACCTTCCTCGTCGGTGTTGGCGGTAGTAGTGATAGTGACGTCCAGCCCCCGGATGCGATCGATCTTATCATACTCGATCTCTGGGAAGATGATCTGCTCACGCACACCCATTGAGTAATTGCCGCGACCGTCAAAAGACTTCGGATTGAGACCACGGAAGTCACGCACGCGGGGAATCGCAATGTTCACCAGGCGGTCCAGGAAGTCCCACATACGCGCTGAGCGTAGTGTAACTTTGACACCGATCGGCCAACCTTCGCGCACCTTGAAGCCCGCGATGGACTTGCGTGCCTTGGTCACCAACGGCTTTTGACCAGAGAGTTTCTCCAGGTCACCGATGGCATTGTCGATCAGTTTTTTATCACTGACCGCTTCGCCGATACCCATGTTCAGAGTCACTTTCGTGATCCGGGGTACCTGCATTACGTTGGCGTAGCTGAACTGCTCTTTGAGCTGGGCTACAACCTCGTTTTGATAACGTTCTTTCAAGTTCGCCATTTTGCTACCCGACTCGCGTTAGGCGTCGATCTGCGTCTGCGTCGACTTGTAGATACGTACCTTGGTACCGTCTTCCTTAACTTGGAAGCCGACGCGATCCGCCTTACCGGTCTCCGAATTGAAGATGGCTACGTTGGACGCGTGAATCGGAGCCTCACGCTCGACGATACCGCCCTGATTTCCCGCCATGGGATTAGGCTTGGTGTGACGTTTAATCATATTCACACCGGACACCACGAAGCGGTTTTCTAGTACCCGCTTAACAGTGCCACGTTTGCCTTTATCCTTCCCGGCGATGACGATGACTTCATCGTCACGTTTGATCTTTTGCATATCCGCCTCGCTCCTTACAGCACTTCAGGCGCTAGGGAAATGATCTTCATGAACTTCTCATTACGAAGCTCACGAGTTACCGGCCCGAAGATACGCGTGCCGATCGGCTGTTCGTTGGTGTTATTCAACAAAACCGCCGCATTTCCATCGAAACGGATCAGCGAACCGTCACTACGACGGACGCCACTACGGGTGCGAACGACTACCGCTTTCAGCACTTGGCCTTTTTTGACCTTACCGCGCGGAATCGCTTCCTTCACCGTTACCTTAATGACGTCACCAACGCGAGCGTAGCGACGGTGTGAACCGCCCAACACCTTGATGCATTGCACCCGGCGCGCTCCGCTGTTGTCGGCGACATCCAGCATTGTCTGAGTCTGAATCATCGGTTTTCTCCAAACCTAATCTGACTGCACTGATCGGCAGACTTTAGGTATTACCCCTTAGCCTGCTCAACCACCTCGACCAGCGTCCAAGCTTTCTTCTTGGAAAGCGGACGGCACTCCTGAATGGAAACCGTATCGCCTGCCTTAGCTTGGTTCGCCTCATCATGGGCGTGCAGCTTGGTGGAGCGCTTGACGTATTTTCCGTAGATCGGGTGACGCTCACGACGCTCGATCATAACGACGATGGATTTATCCATCTTATCGCTCACCACCTTGCCGGTGAGCGTACGTGTTTTTTTCTCTTCGGCCATCTTATTCACCTGCCTTCTCGTTGAGCAAAGTCTTCACACGGGCGATATCCCGGCGGACCTGCTTGAGCAGATGAGTCTGGCTCAGTTGGCCAGTGGCCTTCTGCATGCGCAGGTTAAACTGCTCGCGGAGTAGCTCGAGGAGTTGCTCTTGCAGCTCTCCTACGGACTTTTCACGAATTTCCTGGGCTTTCATCACATCACCGTCCGTTTAGCAAAGGTGGTGGACAAGGGCATCTTCTGTGCGGCCAATTCAAATGCTTCACGGGCCAGCTCTTCGGATACACCTTCAATTTCGTACAGGACCCGACCCGGTTGGATCTGGGCTACCCAGTACTCAACGGAACCTTTACCTTTACCCATACGAACTTCGAGCGGCTTCTTGGAGATCGGCTTATCAGGGAAGACGCGGATCCAAATCTTACCGCCACGTTTAACGTGACGTGTGATCGCACGACGGCCTGCTTCGATCTGGCGCGCAGTGATGCGGCCACGACCGGTTGCTTTGAGACCGTACTCCCCGAAGCTGATTTTGCTTCCGCGATGCGCCAGGCCACGGTTGCGGCCTTTCATCATCTTACGGAATTTCATACGCTTGGGCTGTAACATCGACTCGCTCTCCCCTTACCTGGAACCTTTCTTCTTGGGCGCGTTGCCGGCAGGCTGCTGTTGCTTAGCCTTGGCACGTACTTCCTCAATACCACCGAGGATTTCACCCTTGAAGATCCACACTTTGACGCCGATGACGCCGTAGGTGGTGTGAGCTTCGTAAGTGGCGTAGTCGATATCCGCACGCAACGTGTGCAACGGAACGCGACCTTCGCGGTACCATTCGGTACGTGCGATTTCGGCACCACCCAGACGACCTGACAGCTGAATCTTAATGCCGCCAGCGCCAAGACGCATTGCGTTCTGTACCGCGCGCTTCATAGCACGACGGAACATTACGCGACGCTCAAGCTGACCCGCTACGTTAGCAGCGACTAGCTTGGCATCCAGCTCCGGCTTGCGAACTTCTTCGATGTTCACATGAACCGGAACACCCATCATCTCGGTTAGATCGCGACGTAAACGGTCGACATCTTCACCTTTTTTGCCAATCACGATACCCGGACGGGCAGTGTGAATGGTGATGCGGGCATTGTTAGCCGGACGCTCGATGTGAATGCGGCTTACGGAAGCGTTCTTTAAACGCTGATCCAGGAAGCTGCGCACTTCGAGATCATTATTGAGCTTATCGGCATAAGCGCCGCGCTCGGCATACCAGACAGAAGCATGGTCTTTGACGATGCCCAGTCGAATGCCTGTTGGATTGACTTTCTGACCCATCTGGTCGACTCCTACTTCTCGGCTACCTTGACGGTGATGTGGCAGGTGCGCTTCAAGATACGATCCGCACGGCCTTTGGCGCGCGGCTTGATACGCTTGAGCGTCACGCCCTCATCGACACAGATGGTCGAGACACGCAGCTCGTCGATGTCCATGCCGTTATTTTCTTCCGCATTCGCGATGGCGGACTGAAGCACTTTCTTGACCAGTTTGGCAGCCTTCTTCGGTGAGAAGGTCAGCAGGTCAATAGCTTCGGCGACCGGTTTACCGCGCACCTGGTCAGCCACCAAACGGGCCTTCTGTGCGGATAAAGCAGCGCCACTCAGCTTAGCTGTGACTTCCATCTCTTAATCCTCTCTGGCTTACCGTTTGGCTTTCTTGTCCGCAGCATGCCCGCGATATGTGCGAGTAGCAGCGAATTCGCCAAGTTTATGACCCACCATTTCCTCGGAGACGTGCACCGGGACATGCTGGCGTCCGTTATGGACCGCAATAGTCAGACCTACCATGTTGGGCAGGATCATCGAACGACGCGACCAAGTCTTGATTGGTTTGCGATCGTTCTTCTCCACTGCAGCCTCTACCTTCTTCAAAAGATGAAGGTCAATGAAGGGACCTTTCTTTAGTGAACGTGGCACAGCCGTTACCTCTTAAGTTCTTGGCAATTTCGATTAACGCGTCTTGTTACGACGACGGATAATCAGCTTGTCGGTGCGCTTGTTCTTACGCGTCTTGTGACCCTTAGTCGGCACACCCCATGGGGATACCGGGTGACGACCACCACTGGTGCGGCCTTCACCACCACCGTGCGGGTGATCCACCGGGTTCATCGCGACACCGCGAACAGTCGGACGCACGCCTCTCCAGCGCTTCGCACCGGCCTTGCCAAGTTGACGCAGGCTGTGCTCGGAGTTGCTCACTTCGCCCAGAGTTGCGCGGCACTCAGCCAACACTTTGCGCATTTCGCCAGAGCGAAGACGTAAGGTGGCGTAGTTACCTTCACGAGCAACCAGCTGAGCGCTAGTACCGGCACTGCGAGCAATCTGCGCGCCTTTACCCGGCTTCAGTTCGATACCGTGAACGGTAGAACCAAGCGGAATATTGCGCAGCGGCAAAGCATTGCCTTTTTTGATGGGCGCGTTCACACCAGATTCCAGCACGTCACCCGCGCTGACACCTTTCGGTGCAATGATGTAACGACGCTCACCATCTGCATATTTCAATAGTGCAATATGCGCACTACGGTTCGGATCGTGCTCAAGACGCTCAACGGTGGCTGGAATGCCATCTTTGGTGCGTTTGAAGTCGATCAACCGGTAGTGCTGACGGTGACCACCGCCCACGTGGCGGGTGGTGATGCGACCGTAGTTGTTACGGCCACCGGACTTGGACTGTTTTTCCAAAAGCGGTGCATAAGCACGGCCTTTGTACAGTTCCTCACCAACGATCTTAACGACGTGGCGACGACCGGCGGATGTGGGTTTGGTCTTGACGATTGCCATTATCCGTACTCCTGCCCTTATTCGGCGCCAGAGAAGTCTTCGAGCGTTTCACCCGCAGCCAGGGTCACATACGCTTTGCGGTAACCCTTACGCAGGCCAACGCCGTGAGCAGTACGCTTAGTTTTCCCCTTCACGTTCAATACTTGAACGCTGCCGACCTTCTTGCCGAATAGTGCTTCAACGGCTTTCTTGATCTCGGGTTTGGTAGCATCAGATGCCACCTTGAAAACGTACTGGTTGCGCTCGGCTGCCATCGCGGCCTTTTCGGTCACGTGCGGTCCAAGCAGAACCTTAAATACGCGCTCCTGGTTCATGCCAGCTTCTCCTCGAATTTACGCAGGGCGGAGACGGTGACCAGAACCTTATCAAAGGCTACTAGGCTCACCGGATCAGCTGCAGCGACATCCACCACGTCAACGTGGGGAAGGTTGCGTGCGGCCAGATAGAGCTTCTCGTCAATTTCTTCGGTGACGATCAACACTTTCTCAAGGTTGAGCTCTTTCAGCTTGGCAGCTACCTGCTTGGTCTTCGGCGCTTCAACGCTAAACTCTTCAACAGCGACAAGACGCTCTTGACGTACGAGTTCAGACAGGATGGAACGCATCGCCGCACGGTACATTTTGCGGTTTACTTTCTGGCTATGGTCCTGAGGACGCGCCGCGAAAGTTACGCCGCCGCTGCGCCATAGCGGAGAGCGGATAGTACCGGCACGTGCACGACCGGTACCCTTCTGACGCCACGGCTTCTTACCACCACCACGTACGTCGGAACGGTTCTTTTGAGCGCGGGTACCTTGACGGCCACCAGCCAAATAGGCGGTTACCACCTGGTGAACCAGCGCTTCGTTGAATTCTTTGCCAAAAGTGGCATCGGCTACTTCAACGGTACCCGTGCCTGCAGCAAGATTCAGATTCATTGGTAATTATCCCCTTCAGCGAGCTTTCACGGCGCTGCGAACGATAACATCGCTACCGGTCGCGCCCGGAACAGCACCTTTGATCAGCAGCAGGTTACGCTCGGCGTCGACACGGACGATCTCAAGGCTCTGCACGGTGCAACGGGCATTACCCATTTGACCGGCCATTTTCTTGCCTTTAAATACGCGACCCGGAGTCTGACACATGCCGATAGAGCCCGGCGCGCGGTGCGACAGGGAGTTACCATGCGTGTTGTCTTGGGTACGGAAATTCCAGCGCTTAACAGCACCCTGGAAGCCTTTACCCTTAGAGGTGCCGGTCACGTCAATCATTTGACCAGCTTCGAAGAGGGATACGGTGAGTTCGCCACCCACTTCCGGAGATTCTTCGCCTTCTGCAAGACGGAATTCCATCAGTGAACGACCAGCCTCAACACCCGCCTTGGCAAACTGACCAGCTTGCGCTTTGGTGAGGTGCTTAGCTTTACGAGAACCTGTGGTGACCTGAACCGCTGCGTAACCGTCAGACTCAAGAGTCTTAACGCGCGTTACACGGTTAGGATCAACTTCAATAACGGTCACGGGCACGGAAGCGCCATCTTCGGTAAAGACACGGGTCATCCCGGCCTTTTTACCGACTAAACCGATAGTCATACTCAGTCTCCTATAGTGTACGGGGCTATCACCCGCTATGGCTGCCCTTTCCAGAGCATTCCACTAGCACATTGTGTGGCGCCTCACGGCGCGGCGGCTGCTGCTCATTCTAAAAATTAATGAGCGCTGGGCCGCAAGTGTCTAGTGTAATTAGTCGAGCTTGATTTGCACGTCTACGCCAGCGGCGAGATCGAGCTTCATCAGCGCATCAACAGTTTTCTCGGTTGGCTCAACAATATCGAGCACACGCTTGTGCGTACGAATCTCATACTGATCACGCGCATCTTTGTTGACGTGCGGTGAAATCAGAATGGTGTAACGCTCGCGGTTGGTCGGCAGCGGGATCGGACCACGAACCTGAGCACCAGTACGCTTAGCGGTTTCAACGATTTCCGCTGTGGACTGATCAATCAGGCGATGGTCGAACGCTTTCAACCGAATGCGAATCTTTTGGTTCTGCATTTGCCCTAAACTCCAATGGATGTCGACGGCGCGAGCCGTCTACCCACGCATTCAAAGGATGCGCATTATAGGCACGCCAAAAGCCCATGTCAAACATTTGCTATTGGTGCGCAGAAAAGGGGGCTCGCAAGAGCCCCCTTGATCAATCAATCAAGCAAGCTTACTTGACGATTTTTGCAACAACGCCAGCACCAACGGTACGACCACCTTCGCGAATTGCGAAGCGCAGACCTTCGTCCATAGCGATTGGAGCAATCAGGGTAACAACCATCTTAACGTTGTCGCCCGGCATTACCATTTCAACACCTTCCGGCAGTTCACAAGTACCCGTTACGTCAGTGGTACGGAAGTAGAACTGGGGACGGTAGCCTTTGAAGAAAGGCGTGTGACGACCACCTTCTTCTTTGGACAATACGTAAACTTCTGCTTCGAAGGTGGTGTGCGGGTTGATGGTGCCCGGCTTAGCCAGAACCTGGCCACGCTCGACGTCATCACGCTTAGTACCACGCAGCAGAGCGCCAACGTTCTCACCTGCACGACCTTCGTCGAGCAGCTTACGGAACATTTCAACACCGGTAACGATGGTTTTAGTGGTGTCGCGGATACCCACGATTTCCACTTCTTCGCCTGCTTTAACGATACCGCGCTCTACACGACCGGTAACGACAGTACCGCGGCCAGAGATAGAGAACACGTCTTCGATCGGCATCAGGAACGGCTGGTCGATAGCACGCTCCGGCTCAGGAATGTACTGATCCAGAGCTTTAATCAGATTCGCAACAGCAGTAGTACCCATGCCGTTCTCATCTTCACCGTTCAGAGCCATCAGCGCAGAACCAGTGATGATCGGCGTGTCGTCACCCGGGAAGTCGTACTCGTCGAGGAGTTCACGAACTTCCATCTCAACCAGCTCAAGCAGCTCTTCGTCATCGACCATGTCCGCTTTGTTCAGGAACACAACGATGAACGGAACGCCAACCTGACGAGACAGCAGGATGTGCTCACGCGTCTGCGGCATCGGGCCATCAGCAGCAGAACATACCAGGATTGCGCCATCCATCTGCGCAGCACCGGTGATCATGTTCTTGACGTAGTCAGCGTGTCCTGGGCAGTCAACGTGCGCATAGTGGCGCTCTTCAGACTGATACTCAACGTGAGACGTAGCGATGGTGATACCGCGCTCGCGCTCTTCAGGAGCGTTATCGATGGTATCAAACTCACGCCAGTCGCCGCCGAAAACCTCAGCAGACACACGGGTTAGGGCCGCTGTCAGGGTCGTTTTACCGTGGTCGACGTGACCGATGGTGCCGACGTTGACGTGCGGTTTGGAACGTTCAAATTTTTCCTTAGCCACTGCTATAACCTCTTTACGTTAGCTAACGGTTAACCGTTTTGATTGATGACGGCTTCAACGACGCTGGAGGGCGCCTCCTCGTACTTCGCGAACTCCATAGAGTAGCTCGCGCGGCCCTGGGTTTGTGAGCGCAAATCGGTTGCATAACCGAACATCTCACCCAGTGGCACCGTTGCACGAATGACTTTACCAGAAGAGGAGTCATCCATACCCTGCACCAGACCGCGACGACGGCTCAGGTCGCCCATGACGTCACCCATAAACTCTTCGGGGGTCACGATTTCGACCTTCATCACCGGCTCCAGCAGCACGGCCTTGGCCTTCCTGGCACCTTCTTTCACTGCCATAGAAGAAGCAATCTTGAACGCAGTCTCGTTAGAGTCCACGTCATGGAAGGAACCATCAAACAGCGTTACTTTAACGTCGATCATCGGGTAACCCGCGATGACACCGTTTTTGAGCTGTTCGTAGGCACCCTTCTCAACCGCAGGCACGTATTCCTTGGGAACCGCACCACCTACGATTTCAGAGTTGAACTTGAAGAACAGTTCGTCTTCGCCTTCACCCTTTTCTGCTGCAGTCAGCGGCTCAATGCGCAGCCAAACGTGACCATACTGACCACGACCACCCGACTGACGCACGAACTTGCCTTCTTGCTCAATGTTGCCGCGAATTGTTTCGCGATAAGCAACCTGAGGCTTACCGATATTGGCTTCAACCTTGAACTCGCGACGCATACGGTCAACAAGGATATCGAGGTGCAGCTCACCCATACCAGAAATAATGGTCTGGCCGGTTTCTTCGTCGGTTTTCACCTGGAAGGAAGGATCTTCCTGGGCAAGTTTACCCAGTGCAACACCCATCTTTTCCTGATCAGCCTTCGACTTCGGCTCAACGGCTACCGAGATAACCGGATCCGGGAACTCCATGCGCTCGAGAACAATTTTGTTATCGATATCGCACAGGGTGTCACCCGTGGTGACGTCTTTCAGACCGATACATGCCGCGATGTCGCCAGCAAGTACTTCCTTGATCTCTTCACGCGAATTGGCATGCATCTGAACGATACGACCAACACGCTCTTTCTTCTGCTTAACGGAGTTATAAACGCCGTCACCAGATTTCAGAACGCCCGAGTAGACGCGAATAAAGGTCAAAGTACCAACGAAGGGGTCGGTAGCGATCTTAAACGCTAACGCTGCAAACGGAGCACTATCATCAGCCTCACGAGTTGCCACGGTACCATCTTTGTCGTCCAACTCACCTTCGATCGCCTTAACTTCAGTCGGCGAAGGCATGTATTCGATAACGCCGTCAAGCACTGCCTGGACACCTTTGTTCTTAAATGCAGAACCACAGGTCACCAGAACAATGTCGTTGGCTAACGTACGCGCACGAAGACCAGCCTTGATCTCTTCAATCGACAGCTCACCGCCTTCCAAGTACTTATCCATCAGCTCTTCAGAGCCTTCGGCAGCGGCTTCAACCATTTGCTCGCGATACGTCTCGGCCGTTTCCTGCAGCTCAGCCGGAATATCAACAAGCTCATAATTCATACCCAGGCTTTCCTCATCCCACAGGATAGCCTTCATCTGAATCAGGTCGATAACGCCTTTAAAGTCTTCCTCTGTGCCCCAGTTAATCTGAATCGGCACAGTATTAGCACCTAAGCGCTCCTTCAACTGGTCAACAACCATGAAGAAATCAGCGCCAGTACGGTCCATCTTATTGACGAAGACCATACGCGGAACTTCGTACTTATCAGCCTGACGCCAGACCGTTTCGGTCTGCGGCTGAACACCGGAGGAGCCGCACAGTACAACAACAGCACCATCAAGAACACGCAAAGAACGCTCGACCTCGATAGTGAAGTCAACGTGCCCCGGGGTGTCGATGATATTAATGCGGTGCTCATCAAACTGGTGACTCATACCTTTCCAGAAGGTAGTAACAGCAGCCGAGGTGATAGTAATACCACGCTCCTGCTCCTGCTCCATCCAGTCGGTAGTCGAGGCACCTTCATGCGTTTCACCCAACTTGTGGTTCAAGCCGGTATAGAAAAGCACGCGCTCAGTCGTCGTGGTTTTACCCGCGTCAACGTGAGCGACGATACCGATATTGCGATAACGATTAAGTGGAGTCTTGCGTGCCACGGTGAAGCTCCCGTTAGTTGGCGATGCTCGTTAATTCAGCAGTGTTCATTTTGTGTATTCCACTGCCGCCATCAACAAGGATAGCGACAGCGTGTTGCAGCATGGCGAAAGAACTCTTTAGCGCAGCACAACCAACAAAACCAAACACAAACTCAGAAACGCCGAGTTTAGAAACGATAGTGAGAGAAGGCCTTGTTGGCTTCTGCCATACGGTGCACATCTTCACGCTTCTTAACAGCCGAGCCTTTGCCTTCAGCGGCATCCAGCATTTCACCTGCCAGGCGCTGAACCATCGTTTTCTCACCGCGGCGACGCGCAGCGTCCACCAACCAGCGCATTGCTAGGGCTTGGCGACGCGAAGGACGAACTTCGACCGGCACCTGATAGGTCGCACCACCAACACGGCGCGACTTTACTTCAACCATCGGCTGGATAGTTTCCAGCGCCTTGTCGAAGATTTCCAGCGGCTCTTCACTACTACGCTCGGCAACCTTGTCCAACGCACCGTAAACGATGCGCTCAGCTATGGACTTCTTGCCGCTGACCATCAGGTGGTTCATGAACTTCGCCAGACGCTCACTTCCGAACTTAGGATCCGGCAGGATTTCGCGTTTAGCTACAACTCTTCTTCTAGGCATGATAAGCCCTCAATTAAGGATCCTTCAGGTAAACCCGGGACCAATTGCGCTATTCGCGCCGCCCGACCTTACTCTTATCAGACCGTCATATTCATATTAAGGTAACAACGCCAGCGTCATAAAACGCCGCAACAAGACGCCTTAGGACTTCGGACGCTTGGTACCGTACTTAGAACGACCCTGCTTACGGTTCTGTACGCCAGAGGTGTCAAGGGCGCCACGAACGGTGTGATAACGCACACCTGGCAAATCCTTTACACGACCACCGCGAATCAGAACAACAGAGTGCTCTTGCAGGTTGTGACCTTCACCACCGATGTAAGAAGACACTTCGAAACCGTTGGTAAGGCGCACACGGCAGACCTTACGAAGGGCCGAGTTCGGCTTCTTAGGGGTAGTAGTATAAACGCGCGTACAAACGCCACGTTTCTGCGGGCATGCCTGTAGCGCAGGTACGTCACTCTTAGTGACGGGGCGCTTACGCGGCTTGCGCACTAGCTGATTAATCGTTGCCATGGTGTTTAGCTGACTCCAATGGTTGCCTGGCCTTTCAACAAATACTAACAGCAGGTGCGGGCGCACCCACCCCACTGTTAAAGGCTGCGCATTCTAAAGGCTGACCCTAGGTGGCGTCAAGTCTTGCTGGCGGTTTAACCAGCAAGACTGCGCCATAAGGGCCAGCGACTCGTTGTTACTCGTTTTCCTTACCGTCGATTACAGCTCATCGTCTGAATCAAGGGCGGTTAACTGAGCACCAAGCTCCTGTTCAACTTCGGTAGCCGAGGGATTGAACAGACGCTCAACGTCTTCGCGCTTGCGACGACGCTCTGCGTGGTGAGTCAGACCGGTACCTGCCGGAATCAGACGTCCAACCACCACGTTTTCTTTCAGGCCGCGTAGATAATCGCGCTTGCCGGTTACCGCTGCCTCGGTCAATACACGTGTCGTTTCCTGGAACGACGCCGCTGAAATGAACGACTCAGTGGCCAAGCTGGCCTTAGTGATACCCAGCAGCAAGCGTTGATACTTGGCCGGGAATTTACCTTCTTTCTCGAGACGCGCATTCTGTTCTAGCACGCGGACGAGTTCAGCTTGGTCGCCAGTAATAAAGTCAGAGTCGCCTGAATCAGAGATCTCTACCTTACGCAGCATCTGGCGAACAATAACTTCGATATGCTTATCGTTGATGCCTACACCCTGGAGGCGGTAAACATCTTGCACTTCGGCGGTGATGTATTTGGCCAGTTCCGCCACGCCCAATAACCGCAGGATATCGTGGGGGTTGCTCGGACCATCCGAGATTACTTCACCCTTCTCAACGGTTTCACCCTCGAAGACAGCGATTTGACGCCATTTCGGGATCAACGCTTCAAACGGGTCGCCAGACTCTGGGGTAATCGTCAAGCGACGCTTACCCTTTGTCTCTTTACCGAAACTGACCACACCACTGATTTCAGCCAAGATTGACGACTCTTTCGGCTTGCGCGCCTCAAACAAGTCGGCAACACGCGGCAGACCACCGGTAATATCTTTGTTACCAGACGCCTCTACCGGAATACGTGCAACAACCTCACCTACACCAATGGTAGCGCCATCATCGACGGAGATAATCGAGTTGCCCGGCAGCAGGTACTGTACCGGCGTATTCGATCCAGACACCGACACGTACTCGCCAGCAGCATCTTTCAGCATCACCATCGGGCGCTTATCGCGGCCTGCCATCGGACGGGCTGCCGACTCGATAACCTCAATAGACGACAGACCAGTCATTTCGTCGACGCTACGGTGCATGGTGACACCTTCGTCAAGGTCGATAAACTGCGCCTTACCTTCTACCTCGGCAATGATCGGGTGAGTGTGCGGATCCCACTTCGCGACAATCGCACCGCCATCGACGACATCACCGTCACGAACAGACAGCTCGGCGCCGTAAGGCAGCTTGTAGTACTCACGCTCGCGGCCATGGTCATCAGCAACAGCAAGTGCACTGGAACGAGAGACAACGACCAACTTACCGTCGGCCCGCTCTACATGCTTGATGTTGTGGAGACGTACTTTACCGCCATGCTTGACCTGAACGCTGTCTACTGCCGATGAACGCGACGCCGCACCACCGATGTGGAACGTACGCATGGTCAGCTGGGTACCCGGCTCACCGATGGACTGTGCGGCGATAACACCGACAGACTCACCAATGTTGACCTGATGGCCACGCGCCAAGTCGCGACCATAACAGGAGGCACACACGCCGTGGGCAGTGTCACAAGTAATGGTAGAACGAACAATGATCTCGTCTACGCCCATGGTGTCTAGCGATGCACACCACTTTTCGTCCAGCAATGTGCCGCGCGGAATAAGCACTTCATCATTACTTGGATCAATAACATCAATCGCAACGACACGACCAAGTACACGCTGAGACAGCGGTACAATGATGTCGCCACCTTCGATGATCGGGTGCAGGGTCAAGCCGTTTTCGGTGCCACAATCGGTCTCAGTGATGACCAAGTCCTGGGCAACGTCAACCAGACGACGGGTCAGGTAACCGGAGTTAGCCGTTTTCAGAGCCGTATCCGCAAGACCTTTACGAGCACCGTGGGTCGAGATGAAGTACTGGAGTACGTTCAGACCTTCACGGAAGTTGGCGACGATCGGCGTTTCGATGATCGAGCCATCCGGCTTAGCCATCAAACCACGCATACCCGCCAACTGACGGATCTGGGCGGCAGAACCACGCGCACCGGAGTCAGCCATGATAAAGACGCTGTTGAACGAGTCTTGCTCAACTTCGTTGCCTTCACGGTCGATGACGGTCTCTTTAGAGATACCTACCATCATCGCCTTGGCAACTTTATCGTTGGCCTTCGACCAGATATCGATGACCTTGTTGTACTTCTCACCGGCGGTTACCAGGCCAGAAGAGAACTGATCTTCGATCTCTTTAACTTCCGCTTCTGCAGCGTCGACAATCTCGGTTTTCGCATCAGGAATAACGAAGTCATTAACACCGATAGAGGCGCCCGACCAGGTTGCCAAACGGAAACCGGTGTACATCAGTTGGTCAGCAAAGATAACCGTCGGCTTCAAGCCCGCACGACGGTATACCTCGTTGATCAAGCTAGAGATCGCCTTTTTCTTCATCGGCTGATCGATTAGCGAGAACGGCACACCTTCCGGCAAAATGCGGAACAGTAGCGCACGGCCAACCGTCGTGTCGTAGATGCGGCGATGGAAACTACGCTCGCCGGTCTCTTCTTCGACATCGACTTCGTCCAGACGCACTTTCACGCGAGCGTGCAGCGATACCGACTGCGTGCCGAACGCGCGCTCCACCTCATTAAGGTCAGAGAACACCATGCCTTCGCCTTTGGCGTTGATCTTTTCGCGGGTCATGTAATACAGACCCAGAACAACGTCTTGCGACGGCACGATAATCGGCTCGCCGTTGGCGGGCGACAGCACGTTATTGGTGGCCATCATCAGCGCACGCGCTTCAAGCTGGGCTTCCAGGGTCAGCGGTACGTGTACCGCCATCTGGTCACCGTCAAAGTCGGCGTTGTAGGCGGCACATACCAGCGGGTGCAGCTGGATCGCTTTACCTTCGATCAACAGCGGCTCAAACGCTTGGATACCAAGACGGTGGAGCGTCGGTGCGCGGTTAAGCAGTACCGGGTGCTCACGGATAACATCGGCAAGGATGTCCCACACCTCGGGCAATTCGCGTTCAACCATCTTCTTGGCAGCTTTGATCGTTGAGGCATAGCCCAGCGACTGCAGCTTGGAGTAGATAAACGGCTTGAACAGCTCAAGCGCCATTTTCTTGGGCAGACCACACTGGTGCAGACGCAGCGTCGGACCAACAGTGATTACCGAACGGCCGGAGTAATCGACGCGCTTACCTAGCAAGTTCTGACGGAAACGACCCTGCTTACCTTTGATCATATCGGCAAGGGATTTCAGCGGACGCTTGTTAGAACCCGTAATGGCACGACCACGACGGCCGTTATCCAACAACGCATCAACCGCTTCTTGCAGCATGCGCTTCTCGTTACGCACGATAATATCCGGCGCATTGAGGTCAAGCAGACGCTTCAGACGGTTGTTACGGTTGATAACGCGACGATAAAGGTCGTTCAGGTCTGAGGTCGCGAAGCGGCCGCCGTCCAGCGGTACCAACGGACGAAGATCCGGCGGCAACACGGGCAGCACTTCCATGACCATCCACGCCGGCGCGTTGCCGGAGTGGTAGAACGCTTCAAGTAGCTTCAAGCGCTTTGAAAGCTTCTTAATCTTAGTTTCAGAGTTAGTCTGCGGAATCTCTTCACGCAGGTGATTAATCTCTTCTTCCAGATCAATATCTTTCAGCAGTTCTTGGACAGCTTCGGCACCCATGCGGGCGTCGAAGTCATCACCGAACTCTTCTAGCGCTTCAAAGTACTGCTCATCGTTGAGTAACTGACCACGCTCCAGCGTGGTCATACCGGGATCGATGACTACAAAGCTTTCGAAGTACAGCACGCGCTCGATATCACGCAGGGTCATATCGAGGAACATGCCGATACGCGACGGCAGTGACTTCAAGAACCAAATGTGAGCCACTGGCGATGCCAGTTCGATGTGGCCCATGCGCTCACGGCGCACGGCAGCCTTGGTGACTTCAACGCCACACTTCTCACAAATGATGCCGCGGTGCTTCATGCGCTTATACTTACCGCACAAACACTCGTAGTCTTTGACTGGGCCGAAAATCTTGGCGCAGAACAGACCATCCCGTTCCGGTTTAAAGGTACGGTAGTTGATGGTCTCGGGCTTCTTCACCTCGCCAAACGACCAGGAGCGAATCATGTCCGGCGACGCCAGGGTAATCTTGATCGCGTCAAACTCTTCGGACTGAGATTGCGATTTGAGTACTTTCACCAAATCTTTCATGGGACGGCTCCTAGCTCTCTAACTCGATATCGATGCCCAGCGAGCGGATTTCCTTCACGAGTACGTTGAAGGATTCCGGCATGCCTGCCTGCATGGTGTGGTCGCCATCCACGATGTTTTTATACATCTTGGTGCGGCCTTCGACGTCGTCCGACTTGACGGTGAGCATCTCTTGCAGCGTATACGCGGCACCGTAAGCTTCCAGCGCCCACACTTCCATCTCACCAAAGCGCTGACCACCGAACTGCGCCTTACCACCCAGCGGCTGCTGAGTCACTAGCGAGTAAGAACCGGTAGAGCGCGCGTGCATCTTGTCGTCTACCAAGTGGTTCAGCTTGAGCATATACATGTAGCCAACGGTCACCGAGCGGTCAAACGCATCGCCAGTACGGCCATCGTACAGCGTCATCTGGCCAGACTCAGGAATGTCAGCAAGCTTCAGCAGGTGTTTGATCTCGTGCTCTTTAGCACCATCGAACACCGGCGTTGCCATAGGCACACCGCCTTTGAGGTTTTTCGCTAGCGCAATGATTTCTTCATCGCTTAACGAATCGATATCCTCAACACGGGTTCCCGGCGTGTTATATATCTGGCCCAGGAAGTCGCGAATTTCAGCAACTTGCTGACCACGGGCATCACGTAACATCGCGTCGATTTTGACACCCAAACCACGGGCAGCCATACCCAAGTGCGTTTCCAGGATCTGACCAACGTTCATCCGCGACGGTACACCCAGCGGGTTCAACACCACATCAACCGGCTCGCCCTTCTCATCGAACGGCATATCTTCGATGGGCATGATCGCCGAGATAACACCTTTGTTACCGTGACGGCCTGCCATCTTGTCGCCAGGCTGAATGCGACGCTTAACCGCCATGTAAACCTTGACGATTTTAAGCACACCCGGTGCGAGGTCATCGCCCTGGGTCAGCTTGCGCTTCTTATCTTCAAAGCGCTCGTCCATCTCTTTACGACGGTTTTCGAGCTGCTCATCGGCCTGGGCCAACAGTTCGTTGTAAGCCTCATCCTGCATGCGCAGCTTGAACCACTGCTGACGCGGTAGCTCGTCGAGGTAAGCCTCATCAAGCACATCGCCTTTCTTCAGGTTCGGGCCGCCATTAACAGCCTGGCCTTCCAACGTACGCTGCAGACGCTCAAAAGTAGCGTCTTCAGCAATACGATAGGTTTCCTGAAGATCTTTACGCACTTCGTCCAGCTGCATCTGTTCGATAGCAAGTGCACGAGAGTCTTTTTCAACGCCGTCACGGGTAAATACCTGGACGTCGATGACAGTACCCTTCATGCCGGTCGGCGCACGCAGCGAGGTATCTTTAACGTCAGATGCTTTCTCACCGAAGATAGCGCGTAGCAGCTTCTCTTCCGGCGTCAGCTGGGTTTCACCTTTCGGTGTTACCTTACCGACCAGAATATCGCCGGGGCCAACTTCAGCACCGATGTAAACAACACCTGCTTCGTCCAATTTACCCAGCGCGGACTCACCAACGTTGGGAATATCGGCGGTGATCTCTTCCGGCCCTAACTTGGTATCGCGAGATACACAGGTCAGTTCCTGAATATGAATCGTGGTAAAGCGGTCTTCTTGAACCACCCGCTCAGACAGCAGGATAGAGTCCTCGAAGTTGTAACCATTCCAGGGCATGAACGCGATGCGCATGTTCTGGCCTAGCGCCAAATCACCCATATCAACAGACGGGCCGTCGGCAAGGATATCGCCACGGGCCACACTGTCGCCAGGCCGCACAATGGGGCGCTGGTTCATACAGGTGTTCTGGTTTGAACGGGTGTACTTGGTCAGGTTGTAGATATCAACACCGGCTTCACCGCCGATAATCTCATCTTCATGCACCCGTACCACGACACGACGTGCGTCAACGGAGTCGATCACACCACCACGACGTGCCACGGCACAAACACCGGAGTCGCGCGCAACGAAACGCTCCATGCCAGTACCTACTAGCGGCTTGTCAGCGCGCAAGGTGGGTACCGCCTGACGCTGCATGTTCGCACCCATCAAGGCACGGTTAGCATCATCGTGCTCCAGGAACGGAATCAGTGCGGCCGCGACCGAAACAACCTGGCGCGGAGACACGTCCATCAAGGTGACCTGCTCAGGACGCATAAACGTGGTTTCACCACGATGACGCACCTGAACCAAGTCGTCACTCAGCCTGTTGGACTCATCCACAGCGGCAGACGCCTGGGCAATAACGAAATCACCCTCTTCGATCGCCGACAGGTGAACGATATCGTCCGTCACTTGACAGGAGTTGACCTTGCGGTACGGCGTTTCGAGGAAGCCGTAGCTGTTGGTGTGACTGTACGTCGCCAACGAGTTGATCAGACCGATGTTCGGGCCTTCCGGCGTTTCGATCGGACACAAGCGACCGTAGTGCGTAGCGTGTACGTCGCGCACTTCGAAACCGGCGCGCTCACGGGTCAAACCACCTGGGCCGAGTGCAGACACACGACGCTTGTGAGTAACCTCAGAAAGCGGGTTGTTCTGATCCATAAACTGGGACAGCTGGCTAGAACCGAAGAACTCTTTCACCGCTGCCGCTACCGGCTTAGCGTTGATCAGATCTTGCGGCATCAGGCCTTCGCTTTCCGCCATGGAAAGACGCTCTTTCACTGCACGCTCTACGCGAACCAAGCCAACGCGGAACTGGTTTTCAGCCATTTCGCCAACACAGCGAATACGGCGGTTACCCAGGTGATCGATATCGTCAACGTCGCCAAAGCCGTTACGGATATTGATCAGCTCGCGCAGAACATCAAGGATGTCTTTGCGATCCAGTACACCAGAGCCCGTGTCGGTATCACGACGCAGGCGGCGGTTGAACTTCATACGACCGACGCCTGACAGGTCGTAGCGATCTTCGCTGAAGAACAAGTTATTAAACAGCGTCTCAGCAGCTTCTTTGGTGGGCGGCTCACCAGGGCGCATCATGCGATAAATTTCGACCAACGCTTCAAGCGCGGAGCCGGTGGCATCCAGCTTAAGCGTATCGGAAATAAACGAACCACAGTCCAGGTCGTTGGTGTAGAGCGTTTCGATGTGGGTGATGCCACCCTGCGCCATACGCTCAAGCACTTCTGGCGTAATTTCGGTATTACACGGACAGATCAGCTCGCCAGTTTTAGTATCGATCTGATCTTTGGCCAACGTTTTACCAAACAGGTACTCCATCGGTATTTCCAGACGCTCCAGGCCGGCTTTTTCAAGCTGACGGATGTGCTTCTGGGTAATACGGCGCCCTTCTTCAACAATGACATTACCTTCGCCATCTTTAATGTCGAAAGTCGCGGTTTCACCGCGCAGGCGTGACGGTACCAGCTCTACGAAGAAGCCAGTTTTTTCAATGCTAAACTTGCTGGTCTCGAAAAACTCTTCAAGGATCTCTTCAGTGCTCATTCCCAGGGCACGCATCAACACCGACGCTGGTAGTTTCCGGCGACGGTCAATACGTACAAAGACGTTGTCTTTAGGATCGAACTCGAAGTCCAGCCAGGAACCACGATAAGGAATCACTCGGGCAGAATAGAGCAGTTTACCAGAGGAGTGACTCTTGCCTTTATCGTGATCGAAGAACACACCGGGCGAACGGTGGAGCTGAGAAACGATAACCCGCTCAGTACCATTGATGACAAAGGTACCATTCTCGGTCATCAGGGGGATTTCCCCCATGTAGACTTCCTGCTCTTTAATATCCTTGATTGCCTTGTTCGAGGAGTCGCGATCATAGATGATCAAGCGAACCTTGACACGCAGCGGGGCGGAATAGGTCACGCCACGCAGCTGACACTCCTTTACATCGAACGCCGGCGTGCCGAAACGGTAGCTGACATACTCCAGCGCCGCATTCCCAGAGAAGCTTTCAATCGGAAACACGGACTTAAACGCCGCGTGCAGACCAATCTCGTGGCGCTCGTCGGGCGAACGATCCTGCTGGAGAAAGTCGTAGTAGGAATCAAGCTGGATGGCCAGCAAGTAAGGCACATCCATCACTTGGGGCAGTTTGCCGAAATCCTTGCGGATGCGTTTTTTCTCAGTATATGAGTAAGCCATCTGTATTCCCCAGCTTGTTCACCATGGGTGACCGATGCGTGGTCATCTGCCCCGCGGGCGTTTCAGACGCAGACAGCAAGCTCCTAAATCGGTAGCTCGCCGTCAAAAATCTTGATAGATAACAGTGTTACAGTAGTGCTGCTAGCGCTTCGTTATCACTCGCGCTTCACAACTTACGCTTCACAACTTACGCTTCACAACAACGGTCTTACTGTTTTGCTGCTTCTTACCGCAGCCTTCCTGCTGTAATGCTGCCGAGCAACATGATACAACAGAAAAAGGCCGGCAGCGGGATAAGCCCGCCGCCAGCCGTGGAAGCTTACGCAGCGCGTAAAGCCGTCAGCACAAGAATTACTTGAGCTCGACGCTTGCGCCCGCTTCTTCCAGCTTGGTTTTAGCTGCTTCAGCGTCTTCTTTAGACATTGCTTCTTTGATGGTAGCCGGCGCGCCATCAACTGCACCTTTGGCTTCTTTCAGGCCAAGACCAGTGATTTCACGAACTGCTTTGATGACGTTAACTTTCTTGTCACCAGCAGAGGTCAGTACCAGATCAAATTCAGTCTGTTCTTCAGCAGCTGCTTCGCCGCCGCCAGCCGGACCAGCCATTACGGCTGCTGCAGCAGAAACGCCGAATTTCTCTTCCATTGCTTCGATCAGCTCGACAACTTCCATTACGGACATGTCGGCTACAGCATTGATGATATCGTCTTTGGTCAGTGCCATTGTCTCATTCCTAACTTTGCGGGAGCCTCGGTCTACCGAGTGCTCAGGATTCATTGCATGGTTCAAGCAGCGCCCTGCTTATGCAGCGCAGACTGCTTGCAAAAAGGCCTGCTTATGCAGCTTCTTCTTGCTTCTGGTCGCGCAGAGCGGCCAGAGTACGAACCAGCTTGCCAGCGGAGGCTTCTTTCATTACCGACATCAACTTGGCAATTGCTTCGTCGTAAGTCGGTAGGGTTGCCAGACGATCGATGTCAGCAGCCGGAATCAGCTCACCTTCGTAGGCCAGCGCCTTCACTTCGAAGTTCTGATCTTGCTTCGCGAACTCTTTGAACAAACGAGCGGCAGCGCCCGGGTGCTCAGTAGAGAAAGCCAGCAGAGTAGGACCAACAAAGCTCTCGTTCAGGCACTCCCACTGAGTACCTTCGAGGGCGCGGCGTGCCAGAGTGTTGCGAACAACACGCAGCTGGACGCCATTCTCACGCGCTTGCTTACGCAGGTCGGTCATTTTACCGACTGTAACGCCGCGAGAATCGGCAACTACGACGGAGAGTGCGCCCTTGGCCGCTTCACTGACCTCGGCAACAATCGCTTTCTTGCCTTCAAGTGCTAGTGGCACAGTGATCACTCCTTCGTGCCGGAACCCACAACAGGCTCCGGTGGTTACCATCTCTTCCAGACGATAAATAAATAACGCTGGAAGCCTTGGGGGATGGTGCTCACCAGAAAGCGGTTTGGCTAAAAACCTCAACCAACTGGCGGCCACACCATCTGCGCAGGCGCTTTAAGGGCGATTAAGCCGCACCTCTAAAAGATGCGGCACCTGCGGTCTTTGACGATGCCCTGCCTGGCTTACGCATTAACAGGGGACCGCAAAGTTCTTGCTCGGTTCTTACAAAAATCTTACGACTACCTGCTTATACCAACGCAGAGTGGTCGATAGTCAAGCCTGGGCCCATGGTAGTGGACAGGGTGACTTTCTTAAAGTAGATACCTTTAGAAGAGCTCGGCTTGAGCCTCTTAAGGTCAGCAACCAGCGCTTCCAGGTTACCCAGAACAGCGGATGCTTCAAAATCAGCTTTACCCAACGTTGTGTGGATAATGCCATTTTTGTCGGTACGGAAACGCACCTGGCCTGCCTTAGCATTTTTAACCGCAGTGGCAACGTCAGGTGTAACGGTACCAACTTTCGGGTTAGGCATCAGGCCGCGCGGACCAAGAATCTGACCCAGCTGACCGACAACACGCATAGCATCGGGAGAGGCAATCACGACGTCAAAATCCATCACGCCTTTTTTGACTTGCTCAGCCAAATCTTCCATACCTACGATGTCAGCGCCTGCTTCTTTAGCAGCATCGGCGTTAGCACCCTGGGTGAAGACCGCTACGCGTACGTCTTTGCCAGTACCGTTAGGCATGACAGTAGCGCCACGTACAACTTGGTCAGATTTACGCGGATCAACACCAAGATTGATCGCCACATCCAAGGACTCTTTGAATTTAACGGTGGACAGCTCAGCGAGCAGCGCAACCGCTTCTTCAAGAGAGTAAGCTTTGTTCGGGTCTACTTTCTCGCGAATAACTTTCGCGCGCTTAGTTAGTTTAGCCATGATCAGAGACCCTCCACGTTTAGGCCCATGCTACGAGCGCTGCCAGCGATGGTGCGCACCGCGGCATCGAGATCAGAAGCCGTCATATCGGGCTCTTTGGTCTTAGCGATCTCTTCGAGCTGTTCACGCGTAACGGTACCAACTTTCTTCTTGTTCGGCTCACCAGAACCAGACTTGATGCCCGCTGCTTTTTTCAGCAGTACGGCAGCAGGCGGCGTCTTGGTGACGAACGTGAAGCTACGGTCAGAGTAAACGGTGATCACGACAGGCGTCGGCAGACCTGGCTCAATTTCTTGAGTAGCCGCGTTGAACGCCTTACAGAATTCCATGATGTTCACGCCGTGCTGACCCAGCGCGGGGCCGACGGGCGGACTAGGATTGGCTTTACCTGCAGCAACCTGCAGCTTGATATAAGCCTGTACTTTCTTGGCCATGCTAAATACTCCAGTTGGGTGATAGCGCCTTACGGCTCCCCGGTACACATAAAGCAGCGCTTAGCTGCTTCACATAATGCAAGGATGGCGTGCAATGCACACCATCCCGCTACTTAATTAAACTCACTCTTTCTCTACCTGAGAGAACTCAAGTTCCACAGGCGTTGCCCGCCCGAAGATCAGCACGCTGACCTGCAAACGGCTCTTGTCATAGTTCACTTCTTCAACGACGCCGTTAAAGTCAGCAAACGGACCATCAATAACGCGAACCGACTGACCCGGCTCAAACATGGTTTTGGGCCGCGGCTTATCAGTACCGTCTTTCACGCGACGCAAAATAGCATCGGCTTCACGCGAAGTAATAGGTGCAGGCTTCTCTTTCGTGCCACCAATAAACCCCATTACACGCGGAGTTTCATTGACGAGATGCCAGGTTTCATCGGCCATTTCCATCTCGACCAGCACGTAGCCTGGATAGAATTTGCGCTCACTCTTACGGCGCTTTCCGTCACGCACTTCAACGACTTCTTCCGTCGGCACGAGAATTTCGCCAAAGCGATCTTCCATGCCATACATTTTCACGCGCTCGATAAGCGAACGCATGACATGCTTTTCAAAGCCGGAATAAGCGTGGACGACATACCAACGTTTGGACATGAAAGCTCCTAACCAATGACGCCGGACATCGCCCAGCCAAGAAGAGTATCAATCAACCACAGCATCAAACCCACCACCACAACAGCCGCCAGCACAATGGCTGTGGTCTGAATGGTTTCGGGGCGAGTCGGCCATACAACGCGCTGTATCTCTTTCTTGGCGCTGACGGCAAGCTCTACTAAATCGCGACCTTTAGCAGTGGTCAGCGCGATCAAACCCGCAATCACACACAACACCACCACACCTAATACGCGGTAGAGCAGGCCAATATCAGCGAAATAGGTATTACCAACAACTGCAACAACAAGCAGCGCCACAACCGCCGCCCACTTGAGCCCGTCATGGCGCGACTGTTGCACCTCTTCGCCATGTTTTACGGAACTAGGCTTCATAAAAACGAGACTCCCAAGGGTGCAGCGAGCGACAAAGGAATTCTAGAAAAAGACATACCAACCTGGGGAAGGCTGGCAGGCCAGGAGGGAATCGAACCCCCAACCTGCGGTTTTGGAGACCGCTGCTCTGCCAATTGAGCTACTGGCCTGTATCGTCATGTGCGCAAACAAATGCCTACGCAACAGCGGGCGCCATAATAGCGGATAACTTTCCGCCTGACAACCCTCAACACTTATCAAACTGACAAGTGAAAACAAAAAAAGCGAGCTTGGCTCGCTTTTATGCAATATGGAGCTCATGGACGGAATTGAACCGTCGACCTCACCCTTACCAAGGGTGTGCTCTACCCCTGAGCTACATGAGCTAAATACATCAAACTGGAGCGGGCGGCGGGAATCGAACCCGCACCATCAGCTTGGAAGGCTGAGGTTCTACCATTGAACTACGCCCGCCGAACTTGCCTATGGAATGACAACCCGTTGCACGAGATACAGTAGCTAAGCCCGCTTACCGGCCTTTCATTCCCAAGCAACGACTCAGTCACTGCTCGATAAAACTGGTGGAGAGGGAAGGATTCGAACCTTCGAAGCTTTCGCGGCAGATTTACAGTCTGCTCCCTTTGGCCACTCGGGAACCTCTCCAGCTGTGGCGGCACATTATGCCAGCCTCCAAAGCCATGTCAAGCTTACAAACTCTTTATTTATCAAAGCTTGTGAACTTACCAACACTTGCGCACTAATATTTAAAGTGGCTTATGCCTTGGAACGCGCTGCATTCTGTCAAAGCAGCATTGAGAATGCAAGACCTGCGCGAATTTTTTCTAACGAAACAGGCTCAGGCACCCCTGGTGCGCCTGACATTTTTCCAGCACGCTCCGCAAAGGTCAGCGGAAAGCAGGCTTCCAGCCCACCGTAGACCATATCCGGCCATACCGCATGGGGCACTTGAACACCACGGGAAACCACTCTGGCATCACCACCCGTCAACAGCACTGGCAATGCAATCCCCTGCTGATCGCAGACTTCACTGTAAATTCTATTAATCGCACTGACCGCCGCCATATAGATACCGTGATTGACAGCATCTACCGTGCGCCTCCCCGGCTCCAATAACGCATCAGCTTCACTTTCTGGATCAATGGCTACGTTGCGGGTGCCTAATTTAAGGCTCTCTTTCATTAATCGTAACCCGGGGACGATAAATCCGCCGAGATGGACACCACCCGGCAATACAAAATCAATGGTGATCGCACTACCACAATCGACTGCACAGCAACCGCCCGCCAATTGGTAGCCTGCCAGCGCCCCCATCCAACGATCGACGCCCAGTCGCCCAGGCTCTTCATACCCGTTGACAACACCCAGTGCTTCAGGAGTTGAGCGTGCAACATACACTTGGCGCACTTGGCGACGCAGCAAGGCAACGGTCTCCTCCAGCACGGCAGCTCTAGCGACACTGGAAATGCGCACCGCCTCGACGACATCAAGATTCGGAATATCTGACCCAGGCCGCCACTCCTCCCGTGTCCACACAGCACCTCGTGAACGTATTTCACTACTTTCGGCATCTTTTAAACGCCATTTCGATAGCGTATTGCCGATATCCAAATCCAAAATCATAGGCGCCTGCGTACACTGATCTCACCGCCGGACAGGCGTCGCGAGTGATCATTTTCGGTAACCCAAAGATTACCACTCTCATCTACCTCTCTAGCCACTGCATCACTTGAGCGCTCACCCTGAATAATACGGATCGGCAACCCTGCATAGGCATGGCGACTATTCCATTCATCTCGCCAAGGGGCAAACCCTTCGCTTTCGAAACCTGCCAGCATATCCAATAGCTCAGACACCATATCCGCGGCTAACTGATTGCGCGAAATACCCGCTTTTGCATCAAACAGCGCTGCCACAGGCTGATCAATAGCGGCACGCAAGCTATCGGGTAGCGATAGATTCATACCAATGCCAATGACCACTTCACATGGGCCCGCTGCATCCCCAGTGACTTCAATCAAAATACCGGCCAGCTTGCCAAGCTCACTACCTTTCTCTGCCAGCAGTATATCGTTAGGCCATTTTAATTTTGGTGAAACCCCATACTGCTCCAGCACTTGCGCAACCACCACGCCAACCGCAAGACTCAACCCCTCCAGCGCATTAACTCCTGATTCAAAACGCCAGCCAAGCGAGAGCATCAAGCTTTGCCCCCAAGGCGTAGACCATACGCGCCCGCGACGGCCACGACCTGCGGTTTGTAGCTCAGCGAAGCATACCTCACCGTGCCCGGCCCCCTGCGCAAAGCGTTCGCGCACATATTCATTGCTCGATGGCAACTGGTCTTCAATGAATAGTCTGGTTAAGAGGTGGCGAGCACTAGCGGGCAAACGCTCTACAATTTTTGCCCCATCAAGCGGCTCTAGCGGATAGGCAAGTCGATACCCTCGACCTTTCACAGCCACCAATTCAACGCCCAGTGCGTCTAACTTTTTTAGTTGTTTCCATACGGCGGCTCGAGAAACGCCCAGCGCTTCACCTAATTGTTCACCGGAATGAACCTCGCCATCGCTCAACAAACGCATCAGGTTACCGATGGTCATGTGCTTGCCCCAACTGGGAAAACGCCTATCTTAACGGAAGCACCGCTGGAGCGAAAACTGCCATGTTTAGGTTATTGACTTGCACCTTTATTTAAGACAGCACTGGTAGTGGACCGCGCCCAGACCCTATAATGCCGCCCTATTTTTCTAGCAGGATCGCGTCGTGATCGAGAATCTTCGCAACATTGCCATCATCGCCCACGTTGACCACGGTAAAACTACCTTGGTAGACAAGCTGTTAAGCCAGTCCGGAACGCTCGACCGCAAGGCCGAAGGCCAAGAGCGCATCATGGACTCCAATGACCAGGAAAAAGAGCGCGGTATTACCATCCTGGCCAAAAACACTGCTATTCAGTGGCAAGATGGCAATGGTAAGGATTACCACATCAACATCGTGGACACCCCTGGACACGCCGACTTTGGTGGCGAAGTTGAGCGGGTTATGTCCATGGTGGACTCGGTACTGCTTCTGGTAGACGCGGTTGACGGCCCTATGCCGCAGACTCGCTTCGTTACCCAGAAAGCATTTGCCCAGGGTCTGAAGCCGATCGTCGTCGTCAATAAAATTGACCGCCCTGGCGCACGCCCGGACTGGGTTATCGACCAGATCTTTGATCTGTTTGACAACCTAGGGGCTTCTGATGACCAGCTCGACTTCCCGATTATCTACTGCTCGGCGCTAAACGGCATTGCTGGCATGGACCCTGAAGAGCTGGCCGACAACATGGATCCCATGTTCCAGGCGATTGTCGATATCGTTGAGCCGCCCGCGGTTGAAATCGATGGTCCATTCCAGATGCAAATCTCCGCACTGGATTACAACAGCTACGTTGGCGTTATCGGCCTTGGCCGCATCAAGCGTGGCTCGGTGAAGCCTAACCAGCAAATCTCGGTCATCAGCGTTGATGGCTCTACCCGTAAGGGTAAGATCGGCCAGGTCATGACTCATATGGGTCTTGAGCGCGTCCAGACAACGGAAGCGACAGCAGGTGATATCGTCTGCGTTACTGGCATTGAAGATCTATCAATTTCTGACACGCTGTGCGATCCGAGCGCCGTTGAAGCGCTGCCGCCGCTGTCTGTTGACGAGCCGACCGTTTCGATGACGTTCCAGGTCAATGACTCACCGTTCGCCGGAAAAGAAGGTAAGTTCGTCACCAGCCGTAATATTAAAGATCGCCTGGAACAAGAGCTTATCCACAACGTGGCGCTACGCGTTGAGCAGGGCGAAACCCCTGAGAAGTTCAAGGTTTCTGGCCGTGGTGAGCTTCACTTATCAGTGTTGATTGAAACCATGCGTCGCGAAGGCTTCGAGCTGGCGGTTGGCCGCCCAGAAGTCATCATTAAAGAGATCGACGGCGTTAAGCAAGAGCCCTACGAAGAAGTCATCATCGACTGTGAAGAGCAGCATCAAGGCTCGATCATGGAAGAGCTTGGCTACCGCAAGGGTGAAATGACCAATATGAACCCCGATGGTAAGGGCCGTGTGCGTCTCGACTTCATCATCCCGGCGCGCGGTTTGATTGGTTTCCGTGGTCAATTCTTAACCTTGACCTCCGGCACCGGCATCCTGACCAGCCGCTTTGATCACTACGGCCCGCTAAAGCCCGATGCTTCCATCGAGCGTCGCAATGGCGTACTGGTCTCAATGGTTGGCGGCAAAGCCCTTGCTTATGCACTCTACGCCCTGCAAGAGCGCGGCAAGCTGATTATCGATCACGCCACTGAAGTATACGAAGGTATGCTGATTGGTATTAATAATCGTGCCAATGACATGGTCGTTAACCCGACCAAAGGTAAGAAACTCGATAACATGCGCTCAACGGGTAACGATGAAAACATCGTGTTGACGCCGCCGATCAAGTTTACTCTTGAGCAGGCTATCGAATTCTTGGATTCCGATGAACTGGTTGAAGTTACTCCCAGCCATATTCGTCTACGCAAGAAGCACCTGACCGAAAACGAGCGCAAGCGTGCTAGCAAGAAGTAAGCTCTCACCAGTCCATGCTCGATAGTAAGTACCCCAAAGCCCGCCATGTGCGGGCTTCTTTTTTAGCTTCGGCTAACGATCACCCCTCGCTCATTTCCCGTCTCCGTATTACCCCACACGCCCCGCCCCCTGCGCCAAGTGGCTTCGTAAACGCAGCCTTAACGCTAGTAGGCTGGTAAGCGTAAGCGTTCTATCGCACAGTAACGCTACTATCAGTGCGTCCCTAGGCCGCTGGCAATCTACAATTCATACAAGTGTTTGGATAGTTACCCTCATCCTTCCACTACCACACGGACACTCCTCCACATGAGCGGTCATAACGTCTGGACTCACAAAGGCACGTTTTTGCTGGCGGCGGTAGGTTCAGCCGTCGGCTTGGGCAATCTCTGGCGCTTCCCCTATCTCACCGGTGAAAATGGTGGCGGCGCGTTTATTTTAATTTATGCACTGACCATCTTTGCTGTCGGCATCCCCATTTTAATTGCCGAAACAATGCTTGGCCGTACCAGTCGTCAAAGCCCTATTATGGGGATGCGCCATTTAACTAAAACACACAAGACCTCCCGTGCCTGGGAATCGATTGGCTGGCTGGGCGCTGCTTCCGCTTTTTTAATTTTAAGCTTTTATTCCGTCATCGCTGGCTGGGCACTGCACTACACGTGGCTGATGCTAACCGGCTCACTCGTGGGTGCCGATGCAGCAACGATTAGCGCTGGCTTTGATGCGTTGCTGGCGTCTCCGGGTCTGATGACGCTTTATCACACGCTGTTTATCGCCTTCTCGGCATTAATTGTCGGCATGGGGATTCATAAAGGGATAGAGTCAGGGCTGCGCATCATGATGCCAGCGCTGTTTGTTATTCTCATCGTGGTGCTTATCTACGGCGTCATCAATGGTGACGTGAGAGCGGCAGCCAGCTTTCTGTTTACGTTCAATATTGCCGATCTCAGCTTAGAAGGCTGGTTACAAGCGATGGGGCAATCCTTCTTCACCCTGAGCCTTGGAATGGGGGCCATCATGGCCTACGGCGCTTATATGTCCAGCGAAGCCTCTCTAACCCGTACCGCTATCGCCGTGGCATTTGTAGATACTGCAGTTGCCATGGTGGCAGGGCTAGCAATTTTCTCGCTGGTATTTGGTGCGGAACTCGAAACCGGCCAAGGCCCGGGACTGATGTTTGTCACTCTGCCGCTAGCATTTGCTGACATGCCGTTTGGTGCTCTGGTGGGCGGGGTCTTTTTTATTCTGGTGCTAGGAGCCGCGATTAGCTCGTCTATTTCATTGATAGAGCCGGTCGCTGCCTTCCTGGTTGAGCGTTTTGATATGACGCGCCCTCAGGCAGTCACCATCATGGTCGTCGCGGCTTGGGCGATGGGCTTACTGACAGTGGTGAGCTTCAATATATGGGCCGAAGGGACGCTTTTCCACGCTCTATTTGGACGCAGCGCTTTTGAATTCATTGAGCTGTTGACCAATATCTTTATGCCGCTGGGCGGGCTAATGATCGCTCTATTCGCGGGCTGGGCACTGACTCAAAACGAAGTCATGAAAGAGCTTGGCACCAACATCACTTGGTTTAAAACCTGGCGCTTCCTGGTGCGCTTTGTTGGCCCTGCTGCGGTGTCGTTTGTATTTTTACGCACTATTCCACAGGTGGAAGGCTACGTTGTCCCAACCCTCGGCGCACTGCTCATTGTGGGTATATTTGCCTTGAGTCAGCGACTGCGTAAGTCTGCTTAATATAATTCTAATAACGCGGGTGGACAAAGGTCGCCTGCGGCGCGAGGACACGATGACTCCCCTTATTGAGGTACAACACGTCAACAAAGCCTTCGGCGGGCTGCACGTTATCAATGACTGCTCAATCCGGGTTGAAAAGGGTTCGATTACCGGCATGATCGGCCCCAATGGGGCAGGTAAGTCGACGCTTTTCAATTTAATTGCGGGCGCACTTACGCCAGATAGTGGCCGCATTCTGCTGGACGGTGAAGACATTACGTCGCTAAGCGCTGATCAACGTTTCCACAAAGGGTTACTGCGCACCTTCCAAATCGCCCATGAGTTCAGCCAAATGAGCGCGCTGGAAAACTTGATGATGGTGCCACCCAACCAAGCAGGGGAACGTCTATTCAACACCTGGTTCAAGCCTGCTCTGGTCCGCAGCCAGGAGGCAGAGGTACGCCGCCGCGCACTGGAAGTCATTGAGTTTGTTGGCTTGCATCATGTACGTAACGAGCTTGCGGGCAACTTATCGGGTGGTCAGAAAAAACTGCTAGAGCTTGGCCGCACGATGATGACCGATGCCAAAGTCGTGCTGTTAGACGAAATTGCCGCCGGTGTAAACCGCACGCTACTCGGCGACTTAATGGGCAACATCGAACGTTTAAATCGCGAAATGGGCTATACCTTTCTGGTGATTGAGCACGATATGGATATGATTTCGCGGCTCTGCGATCCAGTGATTGTACTGGCACAAGGCAGCGTTATGGTTGAGGGTTCAATTGAAGAAATACAAAACAATCCGGCCGTTATAGAAGCCTATTTCGGTACTGATGCCGCTTGATAGCGCTGAGTTTGTCACCTAAACAATAGCCACAACAACATGGTCGCCATTGTTCACCGCAGTGCGGCCCAGCTGAGACGCGTTTATGTCATCCACACCGTCATCCCCACAGCCACTGCTCGAGGCACGCGATGTGCACGGCGGCTATGGCAGTATGAATATCCTTAACGGGGTCAATATGACCCTGTATTCCGATGAAGTCGGTGTCATTGTTGGCCCTAACGGGGCTGGCAAATCCACTATGCTAAAAGCAGTATTTGGGCTGCTGAACGTTAATCAAGGCGAGATTTTGCTTAACGGGCAGCCGATCCATAACCTGCCGCCGAATCAGTTGGTTGAGCGTGGCATGGGGTTTGTCCCCCAGGAGAAAAACGTTTTCCCCAGCCTGACGGTGAAAGAAAACCTGGAAATGGGCGCCTATCTAAAACCGCAAAACGTAAGGCGCATGCTGGAGCAGGTTTACGACTTCTTCCCCCCTCTCGTTGAGAAGCGCCACCAGCCTGCAGGAGAGCTTTCCGGTGGCCAGCGCCAAATGGTCGCCATGGGTCGTGCGCTAATGGCTGAACCTAGTCTGCTGCTGCTGGATGAGCCAACCGCTGGCTTGTCGCCCCTTTACATGAATGAAATTTTTGACCGGGTTAAAAAAATTAACGCTGCCGGCGTGGGCATTTTGATGGTGGAACAGAACGCTAAACAGGCCTTAGCCATTGCCGATAAAGGCTTTGTGCTGGCGGCGGGACAAAACCGCTTTACAGACACGGGGGCTGCGTTACTGGCTGACCCTGACGTCGCCAAAAGCTTTTTGGGCGGCTAGCCCGGGGGAGAAACGCGTGAACGAACTGGTCTTTTTTATCAATAACGTGGTGATTGCAGGTAGCGTCACTGGCTCTATTTATGCCATTGGCGCCATTGGCGTCACGCTCATTTTTAGCATTATGCGCTTTGCCCACTTTGCCCATGCCGACATCATGACGTTTGGTGCCTTCATGGTGCTGCTCCTGACGACCGCCTTCCCAGCGGTGGGCGCCAGTATTGGGGTGCCGACGGCGCTCATCATGCTGCCGCTAGCGATGCTGCTTACTGCAGCGCTGGCAGTAGGCATTGATAAAGCGTTTTATAAGCCGCTACGCGCCCATGGCGTCAAGCCTATCGTGATGGTGATTGGCTCGCTGGGCGTGACACTTATGCTCCAAGGGCTTATCCGGCTATTCTCAGGCACCGGCGGTCAGAGCTTATACGTCGACGACCGCAAAGAAATCTTCCGTCTCGCGCTGCCTTTCGAGGGAGTTAGAGCTCCCATCGTGATTACCGAACCACAGATTTATCTGTTTGTGATTACGCTAGTGGCCGTGGTCGCCCTACACCTATTCCTCAATCGCTCGCGACTTGGCAAAGCCATGCGCGCCATGTCAGACAACCCCGAGCTTGCCCAGGCATCTGGCATTAATACCAACACCATCGTAGCCGTCACTTGGGTGATTGCTGGCGCACTGGCGGCAATTGCGGGCACCCTGTTGTCATTAGACGTCACGTTTAAACCTGACCTAAGTTTCTTCCTGCTACTGCCTATTTTCGCGGCGGCCATTGTCGGCGGCGTAGGCCACCCCTACGGGGCCATTGCAGGAGGATTTGTCGTCGGCTTTGCAGAAACCCTGGCAGTATTTAATTGGAATGTTCTCCTGCGTCCTTTCCGCGACAGTCTACCTACCTGGCTAGAGCTCCCCTCCAACCTCGCCTTTGTAGGCACTGAGTACAAAATTGTGGTGCCGTTCTTTATTTTGGTGGCCATCTTAGTGTGGCGTCCTACCGGCCTGTTTAAAGGCAAGGTGATCTAATGAGCCATTCCACAAAAAACCGTAATCCTGCTTACACGCCCAAAGATGCCACTCCTGAACGGCGCTTTCCGTTGCGCGAACTGGTGCTGTTTGGCGCTCTATTAGCTGCCGTGCTAGCGGTCTACGCGATAATGGGAGCGGCCTACAGCACGCGTATGCTGGTAGAGGCTGCTTGTTACGCCATTCTTGCCCTGGGCCTAACGATTCAATGGGGCTATGCCGGGCAGTTTAATGCTGGCGTCATGGGCTTCGTCGCGCTCGGCGGCTTCTGCGCCATGCTATTTAGCGTCCCGGTGAATGACGCATTCTGGGGTACCGAACTGCCGGGAGAACTCGGCCAAGTTCTGCTGTATGGCATTGCGGCAACCTTGATCGTCGTCGGAGTGACAAAGCTTGACCGATTCGGCGTGCCGAAAAAGCTACGCACCGTGCTCGCCATCGTGATCGGGATCGTACTCTATTTGATTGTCATCAGCCTGCTGCGCGAAGTGACCAGCCAAATACAGTCTCAAGCGGGCTTTATTGGCGGATTTGGCTTGCCGGCCTGGGTGGGCTGGATTGTAGGTGGCGCGCTGGCTGGCGGCGTTGGCTACTTTATTGGCCACGTTTGCCTTGGCCTACGCAGTGACTACCTCGCCATTGCCACCCTGGGTATCGCGGAAATCATCAAAGCTTTTTTGAAAAATTCCGACTGGCTGACGCGTGGCACGGCCACGGTATCACCTCTTCCTTGGCCGACCCCCGGCCCGGCGGAACTCGGCTTTACGCTTTCCCGAGCGATTTATCTCTCAGTGACAGCTGTCGTGATCGCAGTGATTTTCTTTTTACTCCATAGGGCTTACCACGCCCCCTGGGGAAGAATGATTCGTGCGATTCGCGATAACGAAGTCTCGTCAGCGGCCATGGGTAAAAATATCAATAAGCGGCGCTTGGAGATTTTCGTATTAGGCTGCATTTTGATGGGCCTTGGCGGCGGCATGCTGGGCACCTTTAACAGCCTGTTTGATCCTCAAGGCTACTTGCCTCTCAACCACACCTTCCTGGTGCTGGTCATGGTTATTTTAGGTGGCCCAGGTAATAACCTTGGCACCATTTTTGGGGCGGTCGCGGTTTATATCATTTGGATTATGTCAGAGCCGTTGGCGCTATTTTTAATGCAACTAGCGGTCACGCTGGGGGAAAACGCCTTCGGCTGGGAAGCGCCTAGCAATATGGATAGCCGGGCACTGCAAGCGCGGGTTCTAGTAATCGGTATGCTGATTACCCTGGTACTACGCTTTGCTCCGAAAGGTCTGTTGCCAGAGAAAATTAAAACCCTCGGTTAACGTCCTCACAGTGCTAAAAACTCACAGTGTTAAAAACTTACAGTGCTAAAAAAACGCCCCAGGCTCGCCTGGGGCGTTTCGGTTATTGCTTAAAGAACGTCATTTTGACTAGAGGTCAACCAAGCCCTTGCCGGTGAACGAGCCGTCTTCTACCACCATTTCCACAACAACCCCAGGCACGTCGCCGTTTTCATCAAATTCATGAGAGCCAGAGGCGCCTTCGTAGTTGATCTCGGTACCCGCTGCGATCAGCTCAAGCGCTTTTTCCCACTCACCCGGCAGTATCACTTCGCCTGGCGCACTGGAAACACTGCGTAGCGCTTCAGAAAGCCCTTCACGCTCGGCACTGCCATTTTGCTCAATAGCCAACGCTACTAGGAAAGCCGCGTCATAAGCCTGGGCAGCAAACACGGCACTAGGATCAATATCTGCCGCAGTTGCCGCTTCATTAAAGATGTCCGTGCCGGGGAGATCAGGGCTACCAGGCCGTGTGGCGATCATGCCGTCTAGCACGTCTGCGCCAATCGCTTCTATTAAGCTATCCCCCACCATGCCATCGGCGCCCACATACTGGGTGAACATGCCGCTTTCGTAGGCTTGGCGCAGTACCGTCTGGCCGGAGGTATCGGCATAGGCCAGCACGACCAGCGTGTCTGCGCCACTCGAAGACAGCGAGCCAAGCTCAGAGCGATAGTCGGCACGGTTATCTTCATGTGCGAGGTTTTCGGCTATTTCGCCACCGCCCGCTTCAAAGGCGCCACTGAAGGCATCCGATAAGCCACGGCCATAGTCGTTGTTAACGTAGGTCACCGCGACAAAGTCGATACCTTTATCAAGCAGTAGCTTAGCAAGCATTTCGCCCTGGAAGGCATCCGATGGCACGGTACGGAAAACTAAGTCGTTGTCGTCTAACTCAGAGACAGCGGGGGCCGTTGACGCAGGTGAGACCATCAACACACCACCGGGAACCGCGGCGTTATTAGCAGCGGCAACCGTCGCCCCAGTACATAAAGCGCCGACAATCGCGGTGACTTGCTCAGAGTTCACCATACGATCTGCGGCGTTAGACGCAGCCGATGCATCCGAGCAGGTGGTATCCCCGGAAGGCATTTCCAATGTTTGCCCACCCAAGATACCGCCCTGCTCATTTATCTGCGCAACGGCAAGCTGAGCACCTGCAAAAATGGGTGGCGTCAGGCTTTCAATTCCCCCGGTAAAGCCGCCCAAGAAGCCAACTTTGACCTCCGCCTGGGCCATGCCCGCTAAAGCGAGTGATGAGGCCGCAACGGCGGTGGCTAATGTGCGCTTATTAATCATATTATTGGTCGCTCCCAGTATATTAAGTGCCCCGACTGTCCAGCGCGGGACTTCTCTTAATCTGGAACCGTAACGCCAAAAACACAAGCAACGCTTTCTAACGCTCCTCCTCTTCATCCGCATTTTGGCGACGCTCAGCCATCTGTTTTTGGTAACGCTTATTTTGGTACAGTCGCACCAGCGCAATCGTAAGCGCCGACGCGACCATGACAGCCAGCACACCCCCTTGCCAGGGGCGCGCAGCATCGCCCATTACGGTTTCCAGCGTAATAATCAGCATTAAACCCAGCGCCTGCGACCCAATGGCCAGCGCCCGCAGTATGTCGAAAGCGGGTTGCGGCATAGACATCTCCGTAATGTTTAACGTGCGTGGTATGGTTCACCAGTGTACCTGCTTAACGGAAAAATCATGAATGCGATTGCCATTGGACCACTGCTGATCTCCACCCCTAGGCTATATGCCCTCGGCTGCGCCCTACTGCTGTTATTGGCTAGCCGCTATCTGTTGGGATTAACGTCTTCTCAGCATGGGCGCTGGTTCAACGGGCTACTGGTGGTATGGCTACTGGCGGCTCGAATTGTTTTTGTCGTGCTCAACTGGGAAAGCTACAGCGCAGAACCGCTCGAGGCGCTCAAGCTATGGCAACCCGGTTACAACGCGCTGGGTGGCCTAATCGCGGGGTTAATTTGGACAGCCTGGACACTGCGCAAGCGGCTGCTGTCGCTTATCGGCGGCCTTGCCCTGTTGGTTGGCACGACAAGCCTGTGGCTGGTCTTGGTAACGCTTGCCCCCTTAGGCAATGAATTTGCTATTGATGCGTTGCCGGAGGTGACGTTGGACGATGTGGACGGCAACGCAGTGCATCTCCCTTCGCTGGCTGAGAGCGGTGACCTTATTATCGTTAATCTATGGGCGACCTGGTGCCCACCCTGCCTGCGGGAGATGCCGCTGCTTGAAGAGGCAGCCAAGCGTGACGATGTCAGTGTGGTAATCGCGAACCAAGGCGAGGACTTACTGCCCGTCGTGCGCTATTTAGACGAGCAAGGACTGGATTTTCGCTACGCGCTGCGTGACCCAAGCCAAACGCTAATGGCGCAATTTCAAGCGCCAGGCCTACCCACCACGGTACTTTTTGATCGCCAGGGCAACACGCAGGATGTCCACGTTGGCGAGTTAACCCGAGCCCAGCTGGAACGCTGGTTAAAAGATTGACCACGATAGACCTTAATCCCCCCGCCGCTTTGCGTTAGAATCCCCCGCCCTGTTGCCACCGGAAACCTGCCCCGGTGGCGTACAACCTGTTTCTGTAGACTTCCTCGAGGCATCATGAGCGATTTTTCTCCCGGCCAGCGTTGGATTAGCGACGGCGAGGCTGAGCTTGGACTCGGCACCGTGCTTAACTGCGACGCCCGTAGCGTTACCATTTTGTTCAGTGCCAGCCAGGAAACCCGTACGTACAACACTCGCCAAGCCCCCTTAACTCGCGTCATGTTCGGCGGTGGCGACCGCGTGATTTCTGCTGATGGCTGGCAGATGATCGTAGACGATAGCAAAGAGACCCACGGCTTAATCACCTATATTGGCGAAGATAGCGATGGCAACCCTCGAGAACTATCTGAGGCAAAGCTCGCCGACACTATGCAGTTTGATCAGGCACGCGACCGACTGCTAACTGGCCAGGTTGATCGCAATGATTGGTTCGATCTGCGCTTTCGCACGCTGCACCATTATCAGCGCATCGAGCAGCACAGCGCCCTGGGCTTTGCTGGGCCGCGTATCGACCTGATTCCCCACCAGCTTTATATCGCTGACGAAGTGGCAGGCCGCCATGCGCCACGTGTCCTGCTTGCGGATGAGGTTGGGCTGGGTAAAACGATTGAGGCTGGGCTGGTTCTACACCGCCTACTGCTGGCTGGCCGAGTAGAACGCGCATTAATTTTGGTGCCTGACAGCCTTACTCACCAATGGCTTGTAGAGCTTTTACGCCGTTTCTCACTCAAGGTAAGTTTGCTAGATGAGCAGCAAAGTCTCGCCCACGGTAGCGCCAACCCATTTGAAAGCGCCCAAATAGTACTGGCCAGTCAAGGTTGGCTATTCGCCAACACGCATCGTCAAGAACAGGCCCTGGCGAGCCACTTTGACCTGCTGATCGTCGATGAAGCCCATCACCTCGACTGGAGCCCTGATGGCAGTGGCCCAGGCTATCAGTGCGTTGAGCAGCTCGCTGCTGATATCCCTGGCTTATTACTGCTGACGGCTACGCCAGAACAGATGGGGGTTGAGAGCCATTTCGCTCGCCTGCGCTTGTTAGATGCCGAGCGTTACCACGACATCGAACGCTTTAAAGACGAAGAGCATCATTACATCGCTGTCGCTCAAGCCATTGATGCCTTGGATGAGCTTCCCAATACCGTCGAGGCACGTGAACGGGTCAATAATGTAGCAGACGACCGCGACAGCCAGGCGCTGCTAGCAACGTTATGCAACCTTGAAGCAAGTACCGAACAGCAGAATGCTGCTCGCGCTCAGTTACGCGATGCTCTGCTTGATCGTCACGGTACCGGGCGCGTCATGTTCCGCAACAGCCGCCGTCATGTGGGAGGATTCCCAGAACGTCGCCTGCACCTAGCTCAGTTGGAACTCCCATCGGCCTATCGGCGCGTGCTGCGTCGCTTGGAGCGCGATGATGACTACCTGGACGAGTTGCTGATTGAAACGGGCATGGATCATCCGGACGTGTTGATCTATCCAGACACTATGTATCGCGAGCTTAGCAACGACCCGCTTAACACTGAATCCTGGTGGCATATCGACCCACGGGTAAACTGGCTGCTGGAAAAGCTTAGCGACGATAGCGACAGCGGCTTTGCCAACGACAAAGTACTGATTATTGCTCACCACAGAGAAACCGCTGAAGGACTTGCCGAGGGACTGCGCGTGCTAGGTGGCTATCACGCACCGGTGTTCCACGAAGGGCTATCGCTGGTCGAACGTGACCGGGCCGCAGCGGCATTTGCCGATGAAGAAGACGGTTGCCAAGTGCTGGTGTGTTCTGAAATCGGTTCGGAAGGCCGCAACTTTCAGTTCTGCCGCCACTTAGTGATGTTTGATATGCCCCAGCATCCCGACCAGCTGGAGCAGCGTATCGGCCGCCTCGACCGGATAGGGCAGCGCCACACCATTGAGCTCCATGCTCCCACCTTCACTGGCAGCCCAGGTGAGCGTCTGCTGCGCTGGTATCACGAAGGCATGGATGCTTTTAGCGCGCCTCACGGCATTGGCAGCGACCTCTTTGATGCGTTTGGCGATGCCCTGGCCGATGCGTTACTCGATGATGAAATGCTCAATGAGATCATCGAAGAAACCCGTGAAATGTTCACCGCCAAGTTGGCTGAACGGGACGCAGGTCGTAACCGACTGCTAGAGCTAAATGCCTGCCGCCCTGCCCGTGCTCAGCAGGTAATTGATGCGGTGCGTGAGTTGGATGAAGACCCAGCGTTGCCGCGTTTTGTAGAGCGCGCCCTGGATATTTTTGGTGTAGACAGTCAAGAGATTGGCAATGGCTTGCTTTATTTGCAGCCTAGCCAACACATGCTGGATGGGCTCCCCGGGCTAGTGAAAGGTGAAGAGGGCTTCTCGGCTACTTACAGCCGTTCGTTAGCGCTTGCACGAGACGATATTCAGCGACTCTCTTGGGAACACCCGCTGCTACGCGAAATGATGGAGCGCATCTTAGATGGCACGATGGGAAACACCGCGTTGGCGCTATTACGCCATCCCGCCATTCCCAGCGGCCGTTTAATGGCTGAACTGGTGTTCCGCACCCATTGCCCTGCACCTAAGTCGCTACATCTCAACCGCTTCCTACCGCCTACGGCAGTGCGCGTCCTACTTGATGAGTCAGGCGCAAACTTAACCCGCAAGATCTCCTTCACTGGCCTTGGCAAGAATCTACAGAAAGTGAACAAATCACTGGCACGAGATTTGATCAAAAGCCGCCATGACCAGCTGCGTGCGCTCCTCATTCAGGGGGAAGGTGAAGCCGAACGTGAACTGCCCAGCATCGTAGAAAGCGCTGAAACACGTATGCGAGCTCAGTTAGATGCCGAACTAGCCCGCTTGACTGCCCTGGCAGAGCATAATCCAGCTGTTCGTAGTGAAGAACTTGAGGCGCTGAAGCAAGAGCGCCAAGCGCTCAGCGACGCAATAGAAAACACCCGCTTACGGCTTGATTCCGTACGAGTGATAATCACCGTCGATCCCAACGCCTAACGCGGAAAGACTAAAGAATCGCCGCTAACGCCTTATCGAGTGTCGGGTACTGAAAGGTAAACCCAGCCTCGGTCAGGCGTGCAGGGCGCATATCGGCCCCGGTCAGCAACAGCTGCGACATTTCTCCGAAGCCCGCTTTTAGTACAAAAGCGGGCACGGGGAAAATCGCCGGCCGGTGAAGCTGCTTAGCTAACGTTTTTGTGAACTCAGCATTTGTCACCGGGTGCGGTGCACTGCCATTAAATGCGCCTGAAAGCGTTGATTCGTTCATCAAAAACATAATCGCTGCCACAAGATCATCACGATGAATCCAGGGCATAAACTGTGCGCCACTGCCAAAACGCCCCCCAAGTCCGAGCTTAAAGGGTGGCAGCATCTTCTGCAGCGTACCGCCTCCCGCTTCAAGCACTAAACCAATCCGCAGTATCGCTAAGCGAACGCCCATCGCCTCAATCGGTTTTGCCGCCGCTTCCCATTGCGCACAAAGCTGATGAGCAAACTCATCGCTTGGCGACGTTGTTTCATCCACCACTTTGTCGCCTTGATCGCCGTAATAGCCCATCGCAGAGCCGCTAATCATCGCGCTGGGTAACGCTTGCCCGTTGGCTTTGAGCTGTTCACAAAGCGTCATCAGTTGCTGCGTACTGTCGATACGAGAGCGAATTAGTGTCTCTTTTTGGCTGTTACTCCAGCGCTTTGCAGCAATCGACTCACCGGCAAGGTTCACCAACACCGCCGGAGGGGTGTCCATAAATGCCTGAGCGCTATCACGAATATCGCAGGCTTTTGGCAACCTACCACGCACCTGATACGGGGCCCGGGAAACCACCTGCACATCATGCCCCTGGGTGAGGAGTTGCTGGCAGAGCCGCTGACCAACAAAGCCGCTACCTCCGGTGATTAATACCCGCATGGTGTCACTCCTATGGTTTGTTGAGGTGGCGTTGTTTGATAAAGCGCGTAACCCCGGCAGTCGTATGTCAAGTAAACGACGTCCCTCAACGGCACTGAAGCTAGGTGTTCAAGCGTTCACTGTACGCAATCAACGATTCGCCAATAAAGTAGCCGAGTGGCAGGCCGCTGGTTGTGTCGCTAGTTGGCCCACATCTCGTTATCAGGCTAGTGCATCCGGCTGGCAAACACACAATGACGCTCAGCTACGCTATACCGGCACGCCCTGTATGAGCGTAATCACCCGCCATCTAGCCGATACGCTTAACGCCTTACCGAATGCCTCCATGACGCTTGAAACCCACATTACAACGCTTGATAAGATGGCTGCGGGCTGACAGCTCCAGGATACTCGCGGATCAATTCACGGGCCTTTTGACGTGGTGGTTATCAGTGCCCCGCCGCTTCAGGCCAAGGCATTATTAGCAGAGTGGGAACCGAACACTGGCAACTGCCTGTGAGGCCAAACCCCAGTAGGGATGCTGAACAGGTTGAGTTATTTTCGAGGAGCCATTACCCCCCATAGCGAAGGTAGCATCAGCGTGGCACACCGTTCACACACAGCATCCGGTGCTTCGTCTAGCGTCACGCAATCACACCAAGCCTGGCCGTGAACATCAGCCGGAAAGCATTAGCTTGCTTGCTCAGCTGGATTGGAGCGATGCACATATTGAGAGTGACAGCGACAGTGTCGCCCAACAGTTGCTAGCAGCATTTGTATCGCTACTGCCCGATGATATAGAGCTACCGAATGTCATTGAACTCGGGGCACACCGCTGGCGCTATGCTCAGCCAGCACAGGCAGGTCATCAGCCATACTTATACAGTACAAGTGGCCTAGCACTCTGTGGTGATAGCTTTAAAGGTAGTCGTGTCGAGGATGCTTGGTTATCAGGTGATGAACTGGGCCAGGCCCTATTAGGCCGGCCTGTCTGAAATTAGAAACTAAACTTAACTTTTCCGCACCTACAGGAAAGGTTGTACCCAGAAGCCACAAGTTGTACAAAGGTGGCTATAATAGCGTTTAGCTATCTATACGATTAATAACGACCCGATTATGTGGCCAAACCGCCAGTCAGGCGCTGAAGCATCGCCACGACAATTATTGACAGATCCCTGCACGCTTATTTGCAGGCAACCAAGAGGCAATGGCGCCCATGAGCATCAAGGCGACCCACCCACCCGATACCCCGCTTTATCCGATTAGGGAAGTTTCCCGCCTGACGGGTGTGAACTCGGTCACTCTTCGTGCCTGGGAGCGTCGCTACGGTTTAATTCGTCCACAACGCACCCCCAAGGGCCATCGTCTATACGCGCAAGACGATATCACTCGCATTGAGCGTATTTTACAATGGCTAAACCGCGGCGTTCCGGTTAGCCAAGTGGTTGATTTACTTGATCAACCTGAAACGGTAGAAACACCATCGCCGAATACTGGCGACTGGGCCAGCCAACGACAGTTGTTGCAGTCCACCATAGAAGCGGTTGACCTTCCCAAGCTGGAAGCGCTGTACCACCAGAGTCTGGCGCTATATCCCTTAAGCGTCGCGATTAATGAGCTCTGGCAGCCCGTTATTCTTACCCTTGAAGCCAAATGGGCCAGCCAGCCCGATGACCTTGTGCGCCGCACCTTTGAAGCCTTTCTGCGTAGCCAGGTAGGCATTCGCCTGCACTATGCCAATCAGGCAACGCGCGGCCCGTTAATCCTGCTAAGTGCGATGCCTGATGACCCCGGCCCGCTATGGGTTTTAATGTGTGCGCTCATGGCCAGCGAACAGGGCTACCGCGTACAACTGTTTGACCGCTCATTAGCGCTGGAGGACCTTCCTCAAGCCGTATCCCGATTGCACTCATCGATGGTACTGCTTTCCAGTGGCCAGCGAGAAAGCGACGACTACATTGGTCGCGCACTTCCCCAGGCCACAGAAGCGTTAAATGTTCCTATTGGGGTGTGTGGGGAAGTGGCGCGATTAAGAGAAAATGAGCTGCGTGACGGTCCGGTGCAGATGTTAGGCGACGACCTGCCGCAAGCCATTTCACGACTTCGCCCCTTGTTGCGCGAATCGGGAATTCTCTGAGGTATCGGATGCTAGTTAACGTTACCGATGATAAGGATATCGCATGAATCTGCAGCTCGTTTGGCTGCGTAGCGACTTACGCATTCACGATAACTCCGCGCTTGCCGCTGCGGCTGCCAACGGCCCCGTGGTGGCCGTTTTCTTACGCAGCGTGGCTCAATGGCAAACACATGGCCACGGGGCGACTAAGCTCGACTTCTGGGCACGCAGTGTTGCGGCGATCAAAGCGTCGCTTAACGGGCTTAATATTCCACTTTTGCATCGTGATATTGATCACTATGACGAAGCGGCTCAGGTGTTGCTTGATATCGCCCACGAGCACCAGATTACTCAACTCCACTTTAACTATGAGTATGCGCTGAACGAGCAACATCGCGATCAATCGGTGCTTGATGCTTTTAAACAAGCAGGGATCACCGCTCAGGGTCACCATGACGCCGTCGCCTTCGCCCCTGGCAGTTTATTGACCGGAAAAGGCGATTATTACGGCGTATTTACACCGTTTTCGAAAGCTTGGCACAAGCAGGTGACTGCACAGCAGCTTGCCTTACGTGATACCCCAGGCGTGCAATCTCCGCTAGAGATCAATAGCGACCCACTGCCCGCGCTTCCATCGCTGGATAATGACCCCGTTGATAAACGCCTCTGGCCTGCTGGAGAAGAGGCGGCTAGTGACAATCTCGAACGTTTTTTACGCTTTCGTGGACGGCACTATAAGCAGCAGCGAGACTTTCCAAACGTTCGCGGCACCAGCGAACTTTCGCCCTATCTAGCGCTGGGTATGATCTCCTATCGCCAATGCCTTCAAGCCGTGATGAGCGAAAATGGTGGCCACTTGGCCGATGGAGATGAGGGGCTGACCAGCTGGGTGAATGAGCTTATTTGGCGTGAATTTTATCAGCACGTCGCGGTAGGCTTTCCCCAGGTTTGCCGTCACCAACCTTTTCAAGAGCACACCAAGCAGCTCCGCTGGCGTGACGACGATAAAGGCTTTCAAGCGTGGTGTGAGGGCCGTACCGGCTATCCGATTGTCGATGCGGCCATGCGCCAGCTAGTGACTACGGGCTGGATGCACAACCGCCTGCGCATGATCACCGCGATGTTTTTAAGTAAGCACTTACTGATTGACTGGCGGCGCGGTGAGGCATTTTTTATGCGCCATTTAATCGACGGTGAGTTTTGCGCCAATAACGGCGGCTGGCAGTGGGCGGCATCAACAGGCACGGATGCAGCGCCCTATTTTCGTATTTTTAACCCCACTACCCAGTCAACGCGCTTTGATCCAGAGGGTGAATTTATTACCCATTGGCTGCCCGAGTTAAAACCACTGCCTAAAAAAGCTCGCCATGCGCCGCCCCAGGACATGCTGAACCCAACGGATTACCCAGCCCCCATCGTTGACCATAAAGCAGCGCGCCAGCGTGCCCTGGATGCCTTTAAAGCGCTCTCGAAATAACTCCTCTCTTTTGCATCGCCTGCGCTGCGGTGATGCAAATCGATCGACTGCTTTCTCCTCGCTTCATCGTTTGCTGATTTTTCTTAACCACCACAGGACTGCGTGATGCCTAACGACCAAGCTTTGGCGAATTTCTGCGCCTTTTTTAATAAACTAGACAATACCTGTACAGAAAAACTATACGAGGTATATACTGAGGAAGTTATCTTCAATGATCCGCTACATCACATTGAAGGGCGATCGGCGCTAAAGCGCTATTTCGCCACCATGTACGAAAACGTTGAACGTTGCCAATTTACTTATCACACGCAACAACAGGTGGCTAATCAAGCATTTGTAACCTGGACAATGGAGTTCATTCACCCCCGATTAGCCCAGGGCAAACCGATCCGTGTCGCGGGATGCAGTGCCCTAACATTTGCAGAGGATGGTCGGGTTTCAAAGCACCGCGACTATTTCGATGCAGGCGCCATGTTGTATGAACACTTACCAGTCATGGGACGTGTCATACGTTGGTTAAAACGGCGCATTAGCTGATATATGCCGTTTATTTGCATACAGGTTGCATGCTAACAGGCCATTACAGGAGAGCATGATGAGCACATGGAAAACGCCCCAACGCATTTGGCTCACTGGTGCCACGTCAGGCATTGGTGAAGCGCTTGCCACAAAGCTCATCGCCCAAGGTCACCATGTTGTGCTGAGTGCTCGAAACCAAGAGGCGCTCGATGATTTATGTGCTGGTCATCCCAATGCTTATTCGCTCCCCGTTGATATCAGCGACCACCAAGCGGTGATTGCGGCGGGTGAACAGATCAGCACATGGCTGGGCGCACTGGATATTGCCTTATTCAATGCAGGCACCTGCGAATATCTAGACGCGCAGCATTTTGATATGGCGCTGATTGAGCGGGTTTTCACCCCAAACCTGTTTGGCACCCTGTATGGCGTGGAGGCAGCCCTGCCGTTATTAAGAGCTGCCCGCAAAGAGGGTAAACCTGCTCGCCTAGCCGCCACCTCTAGTGCATCTGCCTATTTACCGCTGCCCAGAGCCGAAGCCTATGGCGCCTCAAAAGCGGCTGTCAGTTACTTTTTGGAGTCATTACGTCTCGACCTCGATCAAGAAGGCATTGATGTCAGCGTCATTCACCCAGGTTTTGTTAAAACCCCGTTGACCGATCGCAATGATTTTCCAATGCCCATGCAAGTCACCGCGGAACAAGCGGCCGATGCCATCATTGCCGGTCTTGTCAAAGGAAGGCTGGATATTCACTTTCCGCGTCGCTTCACCTATCTGGTGAAATGTTTAGGAATTTTACCGCCTGCGCTGCGTCGTCATATCGGCCTACGTATGACAAGGCGCCAAGAGGTACAGCAATGAGCAACATGGCTTCACAGCGTATCGCCATTATCGGCAGCGGTATTAGCGGCATGGCAGCGGGTTGGTACTTATCCTCCCAACATGAAGTCACTCTGTTTGAAGCAGACGGGCGTCTTGGTGGGCACACGGCCACGATGGACGTGGAGGTCGGGGGGCAGTCCTACGCTATCGACACGGGCTTTATTGTTTTCAATGATTGGACCTACCCGCATTTCCAACGCTTACTAGAAACACTCGAAGTGCCTAGCCAAGCCACCGAAATGAGTTTTTCGGTGCATGAAACTGATGTTGATTTTGAATATAACGGCCATACGCTAGGCTCGCTGTTTGCCCAGCGGCGCAACTTACTTAGCCCCGCTTTTTATCGTCTATTACGCGACATCTTGCGCTTTAACAAACAAGCAACGGCTGACTTAGAGGCCAAGCGCCTTCCTAGCAACACAACGCTAGGCGAATACCTTGACCAACATGGCTACGGTGACGCTTTTCAGCGACGTTATCTGCTGCCCATGGGGGCCGCTATTTGGTCTGCGAGTATTGGCGATCTACGCGCCTTTCCGCTGACGTTCTTCGTGCGTTTTTTTCGCAATCACGGCTTGCTGTCGGTTAACCACCGCCCTCAATGGCACACCTTAGTTGGCGGCTCGAAACGCTATATTCCCAGCATGACAGCGCCATACGCAGCGCGCATTCATCTGAATACGCCTGTCACGCGCATTGAGCGAAATGCCACCGGCGTAATGATCACCACGGCACAAGGCACACAACGCTTTGATCATGTGGTGCTGGCTTGCCACGCCGATCAGGCACTAGCGATGCTCGGCGACCCGACACCCGCTGAACAAGACATTCTTGCCGCCATGCCTTATCAAGATAACGAGGTCGTGCTGCATACCGACACATCGCTGCTGCCCCGGCGGCAGCGCGCCTGGGCTAGCTGGAACTACCGTTTAGATGGTCGAGGAGCAGACGAGCGGGTGTCTGTTACCTACAACATGAATATTCTGCAGCGATTGAAAGAGGCCGAGACTACTTTTTGCGTCACGCTTAACGATTCCAATAGCATTGACCCTGCGAAAGTGCTCGGACGTTATACCTATGCCCACCCACAGTTCACACTGGCAGGACAGGCAGCGCAAATGCGCCATGACGAGATATCCTCGGTTGCTCGGCGCACTCACTTCTGCGGCGCTTACTGGCGCAATGGCTTTCACGAAGATGGGGTATGGAGCGCGCTGCGGGTTGCCCAAGCACTAGGTTGTGATGAAGCCGCTGCGCCGCCAACAACGCCCACAGCACTCCCGGCTCATGACCTGATGCCCACTAACAGCGTTGGGGAGGGGCTCGGATGATTACCGTGCCTCGCTCGCGTATTTACCGCGGCACCTTGCGCCATCGTCGCTTCACTCCTAAGGAGCACGCTTTCAGTTACCGCGTTTGGATGGCGTGGCTCGACTTGGATGAGTTGCCGAGCCTATTTGACAATGTGCCTTGCTTTAGCGCCCGAAGGCCGGCACTAGCACGCTTTCGTCGCGAAGATTATCTCGGCCCTACTGATAAGCCATTGCGTACAGCGGTACGCGAAGAGCTAATTCGTCAGCTGGGTAGTGCCCCCAATGGCAAGATTTACGTACTGACCCAATTGCGCACCTTTGGCACGGTCTTCAATCCTGTTTCGATGTACTACGCCTATGACCATCTTGGCAGGCTGGCGGCTGTCGTTGGTGAAGTCACTAATATGCCCTGGAAAGAGCGTACCTGCTATGCCTGTCGGATCGATCCAACTCGTCATAGCCATCATGCAAGCTTTGATAAAGCCATGCATGTGTCGCCGTTTAACCCCATGGAAATGACCTACCGCTGGAAGCTCAACGCACCCGGCGATCAGCTCTATCTACACATGGAAAACTGGCAAAGCGGGCAGCGCCATTTCGACGCCACGCTTACCTTAGAGGCTGCGCCAGCGACACGCGGCGTTCTATTAGCAACCCTTGCACGCCAGCCTTGGATGAGCCTGAAAACCGTGGCGGGAATTCATTTTGAAGCGTTTCGCCTCTGGCTGAAGCGCATCCCCGTTTATAACCACCCTAAGCGCAAGGAAACTTCAAAATGACGACCCTGCGTTCTACGCCCCCTGACATACAACCGGTTAACCAGGATCGTTTGACTCGCTGGTTGAAGCCTCGCCTGATGGCTCAATTAGATGCCTTCCAGGGTGGCCGTATCACCTTAATTGAAGGCAATCAGTGTCACCACCTGGGTCAAGAAGGGCCGCTTCAAGTGACCGTTGTGATTCGTCACTCCCGCGCCTGGAAAAGGCTCGCGTTTGGCGGCACAGTGGGCGCAGCTGAATCCTATATGGATGGCGACTGGGATGCTGATGACTTAGTGGCCTTGGTGCGTTTGTTTGCGGCCAATCTGGATCACGTAAACGGTAAAATGGAAAACGGAAGCGCCCGTTTCACCCGCTGGCTGCTTGGCGCTGCCTATCGCTTCCAACGTAATAGCCTTTCCGGTTCAAAGCGTAATATCTCGGCACACTACGATATTGGCAATGACCTGTTTGCCACGTTTCTTGATCAACGCCACTGGATGTACTCGAGCGCTGTATTCCCTTATCCAGAAGCCAGCCTGGAAGAAGCGTCTACCTACAAACTCGACATCATGCTCGAAAAGCTAGATGTACGCCCAGAACACCACTTGCTAGAAATTGGTACTGGCTGGGGTGGTCTTGCAATACACGCCGCCAAAACCCGTGGCTGCCATGTCACTACCACCACCATTTCTGAAGAGCAGTACGCCCATACCGCCCGGCGCATTCAAGAAGAGGGGCTTGACGATAAAATCACCCTGCTAAAGCAGGATTATCGTGAGCTGACAGGTCGCTACGATCGACTGATCTCTGTTGAGATGATTGAAGCCGTCGGCCACCAGTATTTGAACACCTACCTTGAAAAGGTCGACAGCCTGCTGAGCGACGATGGCCAGGCTATGCTGCAAGCCATCACTATCCGAGACCAACGGTTTGAAGAAGCCAAGCGGGAGATGGACTTTATTAAGCGCTATATTTTCCCCGGTGGTTTTTTGCCGTCTCATCACGCCATGCTAACCAGCGTGATGCGCAAAACCTCACTGAACGTGGTAGCGCTTGATGAAATTGGCCAGCACTATGCCCGCACTCTACGCGAGTGGCGCCATCGCTTTGAAACCAGCCTAGAGCAGATAAGGCAGCAAGGCTACGACGAACGGTTTATTCGTATGTGGCGTTACTATTTGTGCTACTGCGAGGGGGGCTTTATTGAGCGCTCTATTGGTACGTGCCACTTATTGCTAGCCAAACCAGCCGCCAAACCCGCACCGTTAACGGGCGCGCTATAAATGGCTAGCCCACGCTGGCACGGCTTGCTGTTCAATGCACTACGCTTCGAAGCGGGCTGGTTGCTGTGCGTTTTGGGGGGATCATGGGTAGCTGCCATTATAGGGAGTGCGCTGCTAGGCTGGCATTTCTGGCACTGCGCCAAACCCGGCGAATGGCGTTTTATTGGTGTGTTTGCGCTATTGGGGTTAGCGTTGGACGGAGGCCTTCATTTGGCAGGAGGTTTCGACTTCGGTGAACACACCTTGGTGGCTGGTTTACTGCCACTGTGGCTTTGGATGCTGTGGCCGCTGTTTGCAACGCTGGTATTTCACTCGCTTGCTTGGCTGTGGCAGTACCCAATGATTGCGGCGGTTTGCGGTGCGGTCAGCGGGCCACTGTCCTATGTTGGCGGCGCAGCGCTCACTGGCGTTAGCTTAGCCCCCTGGTTACTGCCAGCACAGGCCATTATTTGGGCAGTGCTATGTGTGTGTATCAGTCGTTACGCTAACCACAAGGTCGCTGCTTCTGGCGTTCATTAACACTTGCTTCTAGCATGGCGTTTAGCATTCACGAGGGCACTGATTCAGCCAGTATGCGCGGCGCCCAACGCTGTTCAAGCTCCGCAGCAGGTAAGGGCCTCGCAAAATAGAATCCTTGCACTAACGTACAGCCGGCGTTAACCAGAAACTGACACTGCTCCTGAGTTTCTACGCCTTCGGCGACCACTTCCAGTCCCATCCCCTCTGCCATCGCCAACACGGCCGTTACAATAGCGGCATCCGCTTGGTCATGAGGCAGTTCACGAATAAACGCACGATCTAGCTTAATTTTATCTACCGGCAGTCGTTTCAAATAACCAAGCGATGAATAGCCAGTACCAAAATCATCGATGGCAATCGCATAGCCCTGGTTACGCAGCGCCTGCAGGCGAGGCCCCATATCCCCGGCACGCTCGTCCAGCAAAACAGATTCTGTCAATTCCAAGCCAATTTGCGACGTTTTTAGCTGGTAGCGTTCTAAACAACTAGACAGCTGAGTTTCCAGGTCTCCCTGAAAAAGCTGCAGCGCAGAAATATTGACCCATACCGTCACTTTTGGCATACCGCTGTATTGCCAATGCGCCTGCTGGGCACAGGCTTTTTCGATCACCCAACTACCGAGTTCGGCCATCAGTCCATGACGTTCAGCAAGCGGTATAAAGTCGCCTGGCGAGATCATGCCATCCTCAGGGTGACGCCAGCGCAGCAGCGCTTCCATACCCACTAAATCGCCAGTTCCTGGGTGATGCTGCGTTTGGTAATGCAGCTCCAACTGGTCACCGGATATCAACGCGGCCCGCAAATCGCTGACCAGAGCAAGCTGGGGGTTATCTTGTTTATCCAGCGCGGGGCGAAACCGCTGGCTGAGATTACGCCCTAAGCGCTTGGCACTATATAAGGCAGACTCTAGCCGCTGAAAAAGCACGCCGGAATCATTGCCATCTTCAGGGGCGCGACAGCTACCTATCGTTAACCCCAGACGTAGCGATTGATCTTTTATTTCGAATGGTCGGCTCATGTGCTCACGCAAGGTCGCTACCCACTGATCATGGTCGTCGAAGGTGGTCGTGCGAATCACCATAAATTCATCACCACCCAACCTACCCACTACGCTGCCAGCCATATAACCCGTTAATCGTTGGGCAAAGCGCGCTAACAAGCGGTCACCCTGCTCGACCTCTAAGCTGTCATTCACCGACTTGAGCCCGTCAATATCAATCAACGCCATATCCAAGCTTTCACCTGCACGCAGATGGCGCAGCCGAGAGGACATCAGATCGTGTAAGCGGCGCCGGTTTGGCAACCCCGTTAGCGGGTCTTCATAACCAATTCGGCGCAAATCACGCTCGCGGGCTTTTTGGGAGGAAATATCGGTAAAGAGACTGATGAAGTGAGTAATTTTGCCGCGTTTGTCGGTAACCGCACGGACCTTTAGCCACTCGGGATACTCATCACCGTGCTTGCGGCGATTCCACATCTCGCCCTCCCAACGGCCAGTCGCCTTTAGCGTGCTCCAAAACGTCCGATAAAACGCTTTATCGTGACGCTGAGCCGCTAACGTCTCTAGCTTACGGCCAATCATTTCCTGACTTTCGAAGCCGGTAATTTGAGTAAAGGCCGGATTGACCGTCAAGACGCGATTATGCACATCGCTGATGACAATGGCGTCACTCGCCAACCCTATGGCATCTTGCGAAAGGCGTAGCCGTAAATATTGTTGGCGTATTTGGTTCCAAGCATCCCACATACCAAATGCAACCAAGCTGGCCGCCACCATACGTAACGCCGAGTCAGGCACCCACACACAAGCGGGCAGCGCTATTAACGCCATCCATACCAGCGGACGATTAAGAGAAACAGGCAGCCACATGGCGGTTTAGTGTGTCCTATAAATGAGCCAAACAGGGCATGGGTTACAGATCTGGCATCATGCCGCTTAACAAAAAAACATGGATACACCATATTACGTCAATAGGGCGTTTATTGTGCAGAATCGCGTATTTGAAATAACGAAATACTAACAACCTCTATCGGCAGGCAGGTAAAAAGCTGTAGAGAAAACACGATAAGTGCCCAACAACGTGCATTCAGAGGTTTCGGGAAGTAGACTAGACCCAACTACCATCTTGATACTCGGAACGATTCAGTGACCAAGCAACATTCCTTTGATCGCGAAGAACTGCTGGCCTGCTCGCGCGGCGAGCTATTCGGCCCAGGCAACGCACAGCTTCCGGCTCCCAATATGCTGATGCTTGACCGCATCATGCACATTCACGAAGAAGGTGGTGTGCATGGTAAAGGCGAGCTAATTGCCGAACTGGACATCACCCCGGACCTGTGGTTTTTTGATTGCCACTTCCCCGGCGACCCAGTCATGCCAGGCTGTTTGGGGCTAGATGCCATGTGGCAGCTTGTGGGTTTCTACCTGGGTTGGCTTGGCCACCCAGGCCGTGGACGTGCACTGGGCTGTGGCGACGTAAAATTCAGCGGCCAAATTCTACCCGACGCGAAAAAAGTGACATATCACATTAATGTGAAGCGCATTATTACCCGTCGGCTTATTCTAGGCATCGCCGACGGCACTGTATCCGTCGACGGACGCGATATATACCAGGCTAATGATTTGCGCGTTGGCCTATTCACCTCCACTGCGAATTTCTGACAGGAGGCTCCCATGCGACGAGTGGTAGTCACCGGCCTTGGCATCGTATCGTGCTTAGGCAACGACCAGCAACAGGTCTTAGACGCGCTCAAAAACGGGCGCAGCGGTATTCGTTTTAAGGAAAAGTACGCCGAACGCGGCTTCCGTAGCCATGTAGCGGGTAGCGTCGACATCGACCTTGATTCCCTCATTGACCGCAAACTTCGCCGATTTATGGGCGACGCGGCAGCGTATGCCTATGTGTCTATGGCACAAGCCATTGACGATTCGGGGCTCTCTGAAGAGCAGGTGTCCAACGAACGGACTGGGCTTATAGCCGGGTCTGGCGGGGCATCCAGCGCGAATCAGGTAGAAGCCGCCGATGTCATGCGCGAAAAAGGCCTACGTCGTGTGGGGCCATACCGTGTTACCCGCACGATGGGCAGCACCGTGTCGGCATGCTTGGCAACGCCATTTAAGATTAAAGGCGTTAATTTCTCTATCTCATCCGCCTGCGCGACGTCTGCTCACTGCATTGGTAGTGCGATGGAACAAATCCAGCTTGGTAAGCAGGATATCGTGTTTGCCGGTGGTGGCGAAGAAGAGCACTGGACCCTTTCTTGCTTATTTGATGCGATGGGTGCCCTTTCAACTCATTACAACGATACGCCTGAGAAAGCCTCTCGCCCTTATGATCAAGCGCGCGATGGGTTTGTCATTGCTGGTGGCGGTGGCATGTTAGTGCTTGAAGAGCTGGAGCATGCTAAAGCCCGCGGCGCCAAGATATACGGCGAATTGGTGGGCTACGGCGCCACCTCCGACGGCCACGATATGGTTGCCCCTTCCGGGGAAGGTGCGACGCGTTGCATGCGTCAGGCCATGGCGACGGTTGAGGGTGATATTGATTATATTAACACCCACGGCACGTCTACGCCGGTCGGCGATGTGGCTGAACTGAAGGCGATCCGTGAGGTGTTTGGCAATACCACACCTGCTATGAGCTCAACCAAGTCGCTTACCGGCCACTCGTTAGGCGCAACCGGCGTTCAAGAAGCGATTTATTCGCTGCTAATGATGCAAAATGACTTCGTCGCTGCCTCAGCTAATATCGAGCATCTTGATGAGCAGGCGGATGGGTTCGACATCGTTAGAGAGCGACGTGATGGCGTTACCATCGACCGTGTGCTTTCCAACAGCTTTGGGTTTGGCGGCACTAACGCTTGCTTGGTATTTCAGCGCTTTGATGGCTAATTCCTAGTCATGCAGTGCATGTGCAGTACGCTATAAAAAACGGCGCCTTAAGGCGCCGTTTTTTATAGTCATCGAAAGATTGCTGATCTTAACGAGACGTAGGCCGCGGCACCTCTGAAATCTCTTGCAGCTGCCCCTCTATCCAGGCTTCAACATCCATCAGCACCTCATCGGGTGTCCGGCCTGCCGTCTCGATAGGCGCACCAATACGCACCCGAAGAACACCGGGACGCTTTACCCAATGGCGTCCAGGCCAGCGTTCACCAGCATTATGCGCCACTGGCAGCACTGGCACGCCTGCTCGGCAGGCCACCACGCTACCGCTCTTGTTGTAGCGCTTTCGAACCCCTGGGTCGACACGCGTTCCCTCTGGAAAAATAAGCACTGACAGCCCAGTTCCCAGTCGCGCGACGCCCTGGGTCAACACCTGCTTCATAGCGCGGGCAGGCTTAGAGCGGTCCAGACTAATCGGTCGCAACAAGCGTAACCCCCAACCAAATATAGGCAGTCGCAACAACTCCTGCTTTAATACCGTGCAAACGGGTGGCTTCATCACCTGCAGAAACACCGTTTCCCACTCGCATTGATGGTTGGCCTGGATCACACAAGGGCCCGCTGGAATATTTTCTCGCCCCTGAATGTCGTAGCGCACGCCACACGCAATTTTGAACCACGCTATCAAAAAATGGTTATAGAGGTTTAGCAAACGATAACGGGCAGCCAAAGGCAAAAACGGCGCAATTGGCAAAAAAAGAATGCCAATCAACAGCATGGCAGAAAAATATCCCACATAAAAAACCAAGCTGCGAACCAGATTGATCAAGCCAACTCTCCTGTCCCTTCACCCTGCTGTTGTTCCCGCATCAAACACCACGCATCCAGCATTCGCCCTACCTCCAGCCGCCATGGCTTTTGATGGACACCAAACACATCAAGCACACGGCGGCAATTAAGGACTCGCCGCAGCTTGGCATCATGGTGATGGTTAAGTGCTTGTACTTCACCAAGGGCTACGCTTTCACCGCGGCCTTCCAGATGGGTTGCCAGTTGGGTGCGAACCATTGAGGTAAACGTAAACGCACTAACCGGCTCGGTGCCCGCTAAGTGGTAAGCCCCCCAAGCATCGGCACCACAGACTTGCTGCTGTAGCATGCCAATCAACGCCATGGCGACAGCGTCGGCAGACGTCGGGCAAAAAATAACATCTTCAGCGGCGCGAGCAGGCTGGCCAATCATCAAGCTATCGATTATCTCGTTTAGCCACGCATGGCTGCCTTCCAGCGCAAACAAGGGACCTAAGCGAACAATGAGATGCCGGTGATACCCAGCACGAATACGGTCACCCGCTTGCACTAAGCGGCGCAGGCTTTCATCCCGAGGGGCAGGCACCACATGTTCATCGATGGGAATTTCAAAACCATCTTCGTAAAGTTGGTCTGAAACACACCACACCAGCGCAATGCCTTGTGCTTGGCAGGCATCGACGCAGGCATCAACGGCATCGGCATGTGCCATTACATCGGCAGGCGCCATACTGAGCGGGTGCGCTAATGGGGGGATAATCACCGCATCAGGTGTAATCGCTTGGAGTTGAGCAGAGGTAATCGTGGTCCCCTGCTCAATAACAAGCTCTGTATCCGTTCGACGACTGGCTTCCCGGGCTAATGCCAAACTTAAGCAGTGCCCCGCATCTAGTATCAGCAGCTTCAAAACAGAACCTCCCCCTCACCTAACCCCTGGAATGTAGCGAACTATTCAGTTCAGGCGCTAGAACGGAATTTCGTCGTCAAAATCATCGAAGTTGCCTGGATCCGGAGCCCCATAATTGCTGTTTTGATTGGCGGGAGCTGGCTGACTGTGTTGTGGCCCACGAGCAGGCTGGGGCGCGCCGCCATAGTTACCTTGAGGAGCACCGCCCTGGGGAGGGTAACCACCCTGCTGAGGCATACCGCCACCCTGATGCCCCTGAGAGGCCGAATGCTGAGGAGCGGGGTGCTGCGGCGCGTGTTGCTGCTGGGCTGGTGCGCCTTGTGCAGGGTTATTTTGTGCGTAACCACCTTGAGGTGCTCCGCCACCCTGGAAATCGCCGCCACGACTATCTAGCATCTGCATGTCGTTGGCCACAATTTCCGTGCTGTAGCGATCTTGACCGTTTTGGTCTTGCCACTTACGGGTTTGTAGACGACCTTCAATGTAGACCTTAGAGCCCTTTTTCAGGTACTGCTGGGCAATCTCAGCGGTCTTATTGAACAACACAATGCGGTGCCACTCGGTACGCTCTTGGCGCTGTCCACTTTGGCGGTCCATCCAGGTGTCAGACGTCGCCAAATTCAGGTTTGCTACCGCCGTTCCGGAGGGCGTAAAGCGTACTTCAGGGTCTTGGCCCAGATTACCAATCAAAATGACTTTGTTAATACCGCGCGCCATAGGTCGCTCCTTTCAATAATCGGTCATATATCAATACCAGTGCCCTCAAGGGTATCACTGATACGGCTGACAGGCCTGAATGCCATGCAGCAAATGTGTGTAAAAGCTTCGGTATGTGTTTAAACCTGGAGGTGTAAACGCTTGCTGTACCAATAATCAGAAATGGTCGTTACGTCTTAGGTGGTGATAGCAACCTGCTCAGCGCTGCTTGATCGAGTTCTTTGCGGTTCACTTTTAGGTACATCAAGCGCTCTTCCGGCACCACCATCACATCTTCCACACCCACGACATCGGCTAGATGCTCCATCAACAGATTTAATGCATCAGGCTGTGTATCGTGTAGTGCTACGACCTCACTGGAGAGAGGCGGTGGTGACGGCATGCGCCACATTGCCAGCCACCATAGCAGCGCCAGCCCTGCACAGCCGAAGAACACCGCATCAAGCCCCCATAGGTTCGACAACAAGCCACCCAGCGTGCCTCCTAAAAAAGCGCCCAAAAACTGACTGGTCGAGTACACCCCCATCGCCGTGCCTTTAGCACCCGCGGGAGCCAGCTTACTGAGCATTGACGGCAGCGTGGCTTCGAGCAAGTTAAATCCTGTAAAAAAAACAAATAGCCATGCGAATAGCCAGCTCTCTTGGGAGAATGGCAGCCCCAGGCTGCCCAAGCTAATGACGATGGCGCCGATTGCCAGCAGGCATATTAATTTCATGCGCTGGTATTTCTCTGCCACGATCACCAGCGGCACCATGGCAATAAATGACAGCGCCATAATCGCTAGGTAAGCCAGCCCGTGATACTCAATCGCAACGCCTGCATTTAACAGGCGGAAAGGAACAGCAACAAAAATCGCCATTAACACCAGATGCAGCGAAAAAATCGACAGATCTAGCCGCCATAAATCGGGGCGCGTAATAACACTTTTAAACTGCTGGCGATCCATCCCCACATCGCGGTGGCGCAAACGGCGGGGGGCGGGTGGCACCCATCGCCAAAGCACCACTAAACCGACCAGCGTTAACAGCGCCGTAAACCAAAAAACGCCCGCCAGACCCGCCCAGGCCGCCAGCCAGGGGCCAAGAACCATGGCGATAGCAAACGATACGCCAATGGAGAGCCCAATCGTGGCCATCGCCGCCGTTCGCACCTGCTCACGGGTTTGGTCTGCTAATAGCGCCATAATCGCTGCAGCAACGGCTCCACAGCCCTGCAACGCACGGCCCAAAATAATCCCGCCAATGGAGTCGGCCACCGCAGCGACCACGCTTCCTACGGCGAAGATCAGTAGGCCCATGGCAATAACGCGTTTACGACCAATGCGGTCTGACAGCAGGCCAAAGGGAATCTGTAGCGTTGCCTGAGTTAGCCCATAGACACCTAATGCGACACCAATTAGCAGGGGGGTAGCGCCACTTAAGGTGTCGGCATATAGCGCCAACACCGGCAGCACCATAAACAGCCCCAGCATACGAGACGCATAAAGCCCGGCTAAGCCGCTGATTGCACGGCGTTCAGTGGCCAGCAGCAGTGCGGAAACCTTGCGCATAATACCCTTGTGGTCAATAAAGAGGCTGAACAGCCCGAGATAACCGTCCATTCTAGCGCTTTGTATCCACGCTGGAAACGCCAAGCGCTGACAGCATATCGATATGGAGCTTTGCCGGAAGGGGGACAGCAAACGTATAATTACGCTTTTGCCACGCGATTCGAGGTGTTGATGGACAGCATTCTGGTCAGGGGTGCACGCACCCACAACCTCAAGCAGATCGATGTGGAGCTGCCCCGCGACAAACTTATCGTCATTACCGGCCTTTCTGGCTCAGGTAAGTCGTCGCTGGCGTTCGATACGCTCTACGCTGAGGGACAACGCCGCTATGTGGAGTCACTTTCCACCTATGCGCGTCAGTTCCTTTCGATGATGGAAAAACCCGATGTAGATCACATCGAAGGGCTTTCACCTGCGATCTCTATTGAGCAGAAATCCACTTCCCACAACCCACGCTCTACCGTCGGCACAATTACCGAGATTTACGACTACCTGCGTCTACTGTTCGCCCGGGCAGGCACACCACGCTGTCCAGAGCACGGCGAAGAACTGGAAGCACAAACCATTTCCCAAATGGTCGACCAAGTCATGAATCTGGCCGAAGGCACCAGGCTAATGCTGCTGGCGCCGGTGGTGAAAGGCCGTAAAGGGGAGCACCTGCAACTGCTGGCAGAATTGCGGGCTCAAGGCTTCGTTCGGGTACAGATTGATGGCCAAGTGCTAGAGCTTGACGATATTGCCCCGCTCGACAAGCGCAAGAAACACGATATCAGCGTAGTGGTTGACCGTTTTAAAGTACGCGATGATATTGCCCAGCGTCTGGCAGAATCGTTTGAAACCGCCATTAATCTCGCCGACGGCACGGCGATGATCCACTTTATGGATGGCGACCAGCAAGATCTTGCCTTTTCGGCACGCTTTGCCTGCCCGGTATGTGGCTATTCGCTTTCTGAACTTGAGCCGCGGATGTTTTCGTTCAACAACCCAGCGGGGGCTTGCCCCACCTGTGATGGCTTAGGCGTTCAGCAATATTTTGACCCCGACAAGTTGATTAGCCATCCGGAACTTTCGCTAGCAGAAGGCGTGATTAAGGGCTGGGATCGGCGCAATATTTATTACTTTACCCAGCTCCAGGCGCTGGCTAAACATTACCAGTTTGAGCTTGAAACGCCATGGATTGAGCTGGCCAGCCATGAGCGTGAGATTATTTTAAATGGCAGTGGCAGCGAACAAATTCCCTTTGTCTATGTGGGGGACCGTGGCCGCAAGGTGACGCGCGAGCACGCCTTTGAAGGCGTATTACCCAATATGCAGCGCCGCTATCGGGAAACCGAATCCAACATGGTGCGTGACGATCTGGCCAAGTATATCGCCGTGCAGCCCTGCGCTACCTGTGGCGGCTCGCGGCTGCGCAAGGAGTCACGCCATGTGTTTGTCGATGACCATAACATTGCCGATATTGTGCATTTACCTATCGGCGAAGCGTGGCGCTACTTTGCCGAGCTTTCCCTACCGGGCCGCAAAGGCGAAATTGCCGACAAAATCGTTAACGAAATTCATGCCCGCCTAGAGTTTTTGGTCAATGTCGGGCTGGATTATCTGAACCTTGAGCGCAGTGCTGACACGCTCTCAGGCGGTGAAGCCCAACGGATTCGTCTTGCCAGCCAAATTGGCGCGGGGCTAGTAGGGGTCATGTATATTCTTGACGAGCCTTCTATCGGCCTTCACCAGCGGGATAACGACCGCTTATTGAAAACCTTGGAGCGCCTGCGGGATTTGGGTAATACGGTGATTGTCGTCGAGCATGACGAAGACGCGATCCGTGCGGCTGACCATGTCCTGGATATCGGCCCAGGTGCAGGTGTCCATGGCGGTGAAATCGTCGCCCAGGGCACCCCTCAAGACGTGATGGACAACCCCAATTCGCTGACGGGCCAGTACTTATCGGGAACACGGGAAATTGCCGTTCCCCCCTATCGCATTCCTGGCAACCCTGAAAAACAGTTGGTGGTGCGCGGCGCGACTGGCAACAACTTGCAGGACGTCACCATCAGCCTCCCGTTGGGGCTGTTTATTGCCGTCACGGGGGTTTCCGGCTCGGGCAAGTCGACGCTGATCAACGGCACCCTGATGCCGATTGCGGCCCGCGAGCTTAACCGCGCGACTACCTTGACCCCGGCTCCCTATGAGAAAGTAGAGGGGCTTGATCAGCTTGATAAAGTGATCGATATTGACCAGAGTCCTATCGGTCGTACGCCGCGCTCAAACCCAGCCACCTATACCGGTATTTTCACCCCGATTCGTGAGCTGTTTGCGGGCACTCAGGAAGCGCGTTCGCGGGGCTACAAGCCAGGCCGCTTCAGCTTTAACGTTAAAGGCGGCCGCTGCGAAGCATGCCAGGGCGAAGGTATGATTAAGGTAGAGATGCACTTCCTGCCGGATATTTATGTGCCTTGCGATGTGTGTAAAGGCAAGCGCTATAACCGCGAAACGTTGGATATCCACTACAAAGGCAAAACAATCCACGAAGTGCTGGCCATGACGGTAGAAGATGCTCTGGAGTTCTTCAGCCCAGTGCCTGCTATCGCTCGTCGTTTACAAACCCTGTTGGATGTAGGCCTTTCCTATATTCGCCTAGGACAAAGTGCCACCACCTTGTCTGGCGGTGAAGCGCAGCGTGTCAAACTGGCCCGTGAGCTAGCCAAACGTGACACCGGAAAAACACTTTATATCTTAGATGAGCCAACCACCGGCCTACATTTTGAGGACATCCGTCAGCTACTCACGGTACTCCATCGCCTGCGCGACCACGGCAATACTATTGTGGTGATCGAGCACAACCTGGATGTGATCAAAACGGCCGACTGGATTATTGATCTTGGCCCAGAAGGTGGCTCTGGCGGTGGGCAAATTATTGCCGAAGGAACCCCAGAGCAGATTGCCAAGCAGAGCGTTTCCCATACCGGGCATTTCCTGGCACCATTGTTAAAACGCGGTAATCGTGTCAAAAAAACCGCCTAGAGCCACTTCCAGGGTGGGTTGATACTCACCCTGGAAAATGACAGCGATACGCTTGCCCCTCCCCCTAGGACGACAAGAGAGCAGAAAAGACCAAGCAACATAGGACGGCTCTGTTTATATTAAACAACAACGCGGCTTGTTAATCGTTGCTAATCTTTCAGGAGAAGGAAGCTGTGGATCAGGATAACAGCTGCATTATTAGTCACTTCAGTCACTACTGCTCACTCACTGAAGCAGAAAAAGCACTATTAATCGAATTGGAAGAGAGCCCTACTGATATCAAAGCAGGTTCACTGCTGTGGGAAGTTGACGCCCCCGCGAATGAGTTTTGCACCTTGCGCAGTGGCTGGGCTTACTCCTATCGACATTTAGAAAACGGCGATCGGCAAATTCTGGAAGTATTTTTACCTGGCGATATTATCGGTTTGCGAGAGTTTGCGTTTTCCAGGCGGCTGGAAAACGTGCGCATGATTACTGACGGCGTGGTCTGTCATTTCCCCCATAAGCGCATGTTAGAGCTGTTTCGTCAGTCACTAACGCTGACCTCGGTGATGTTTGCTATTGGCAGTCGCCACCAGGCTCTACTCACGGAACGGCTGATCAACTTAGCGCGGCGTAGCGCTAGACAAAAAATGGCCCACTTTCTCCATGAAATGTATCTACGCTTACGCCAAACCAACCATGACATCAGCGGACAGTTCCGCTTGCCACTTTCTCAAGAGCAGTTAGCCGACATTCTGGGCTTAAGCCCTGTTCATGTGAGCCGCACGTTTAGTGCATTGAGTGAAGATAGCTTGGTATTCCGTGACCGTCATAACGTCACTATTCCCGATTTAAAGGCCTTGGCTACCGAGGGGGAATTCGACGACTGTTATTTAACCGATAACGTCAGGCCGCTACTTATTAGCGCCTGAGCCTTAGCGCCTAAATCAGCGGCAGGTTTTCTGTTCTTAAAACTTTTTGTTCTCAAAACAAGCAACGCCGCGTGGTTCTCTAGACCACGCGGCGTTGTTCGTTAGCGTTCTAGTGGGCTTATCTGGCTTAGCCGCACTTAGACCAACCGCAGCCTGCGTAGCAGGTTGGACAGCCATCCATCATAATAAGCTCACCGCGACACTCAGGACAGTTACCCACGGTTGCAGGGCCACTGCCTTCAGGCTTTTTTACGGCGTTTTCTTGCTGCTCAGCGGCACCGCCCAGCGACTCCACGGCTCCAATCGCCGGGCTTGTGTCTGGCTCGTCGGCCGGTGGCTGCCAAGCATGGCCATGCTGCATACGGTGCGCATAACGCTCTACCAGCAACTCTACCGGTACTTGGTTACCATCCTGATCCAAGAAACCGCGCCGATAAAGAATCTGCTGGATCGACCAAGCAATCGCCGCCACTTCGGAATCGTGGAACATAGGCTTGTTCCAACGGTTCATACCACAGCGCACTAAGCCTTTATCCCACGCCACTTTGCGTAAGTCAGCCACCGCTTGGGTGACATAGCCCCCACGCGCAGCAAGGGAAAGACTACGCATCGTCGCCGTAATCCACTGATGTTCGCTGGAAAGCTGTCCTGATGGGAAAAAGAACTCGACCGGGCGCTCAATCACCACACGTCGGCCACCTACCACGCCTTCTACCGGCATAAAAGAGACCAGCAGGTAAACTTTTTTGCGGCCTTCCGCACCCACGTAAGAGATCTTTTCGGATACCGCTTCTAACGTTCCCTCTGGACGCGAGGGGATCCTGACCGTTAGCGGGTCTTCTTCCGGTAGCTCAGGGGCTGGCGTTGTTTGCTCCTGCTGCTTGATACGGTAACCAACGATTTTTGAGGTAATTTCTACAGCCATGGTGTTCTCCACTTAGCAAAGGGTGTCGGGCGATGTTCGTAGCAAGGCGTAGCCCGCCCTTACCATTTGCCGTAGGTGCCCTCTTTTAAGGCATCAAACAGGTTGGCGGCGTTATGCTCTTCACCGTCATAAACCACCGTTTCATCGCCGGCCAGCTCTAAGGTTTCGCCATTTTCCAGTTCAAACACGTAGGTGGTATTTTTTAAATCATCTTCGCGTACCAGAACGCCCTGAAATGCCTCTGGGTTGAAGCGGAACGTGGTGCAGCCTTTTAAGCGACTCTCATACGCCTGGAGGTAGAGATCCTGGAATTTCTCAAACGGGAACTCTGTCGGCACGTTAACTGTTTTAGAGATTGCCGAGTCAATCCACTGCTGAGCGGCCGCCTGCACGGCCACATGCTGCTCAGGCGACACTGAGTCTGCGGTAATAAAGTAGTCGGGTAAATCGCTTTCCACCGCATCGGCGGCAATAAAGTGACGATAAGCGGCTAACTCAAACGAGACAACCTCAACCTGCTCTTTGGTTTTCTTACCCGATTGAATGATATTGCGGAAATAACGGTGCGAGAACGAGGGTTCAATGCCGTTAGAGGCATTATTACCCATCGATAGCGAAATCGTACCAGTGGGCGCAATAGAGCTGTGGTGGGTGAACCGTGCACCATGTTCCGCCAACTGTGTGACCAACTCAGGATCGAGCTCAGCCACTTTCGCCATATACTGGCTATAGCGGGCATGCAGAATACGTCCTGGTACTTTATCACCCACTTCATAACCATCGGCAGCGAGTTGGGGGCGCTCACGCATCATCTTCGGTGTAATCGTATGCTCTTGCTCAAGCACAGGCGCCATGCCTTTCTCTTTAGACAGCTCTAGCGCTTGCTTCCAGCCTTCCAGCGCGAGGTGGCGGCTAACTTCTTCGGTAAAGGCCAGCGACGCTTGAGAGCCATAGGGTATTTTAAGCATGGTCATCGTTGAACCAAGCCCCAAAAAGCCCATGCCGTGGCGGCGCTTGGCTTCAATCTCACGCTGTTGCTGCGGCAGTGGCAAGCCAGCAATTTCCACGACGTTATCGAGCATGCGAGTGAAGATCGCTACCACCTTGCGATAGCGTTCCCAATCAAAGCGTGGCTTGTCACTAAACGGCTCAATCACAAACTTGGTCAGGTTGACCGATCCCAGCAGACAAGCGCCTTCTGGCGGCAGCGGCTGCTCGCCACATGGGTTGGTCGCGCGGATATCTTCGCAGAACCAGTTATTGTTCATGCGATTGACTTGATCAATCAGAATAAACCCAGGTTCAGCGTAGTCATAGGTCGAGGACATAATGGTGTCCCACAACTCGCGCGCTTTAATGACTTCAACGACACGGCAAGCCACGCGGCCTTCATCGTCGACCGTATAGCCCTCTTCAATGACGGGCCAGTCGCGATAAATCAAATCACCCGCTTTGACATCGTCTTTTTCACCAGGGTGCAATGGAAACGCCAGCGGCCAGTCGGCGTTGTGCTTCACTGCTTCCATAAATTCGTCGGTAATCAACAGGCTAAGGTTGAACTGGCGCAGACGACCAGCTTCTCGCTTAGCTTGGATAAACTCACGAACATCAGGATGACCAACGTCGAAGGTGCCCATCTGAGCGCCTCGACGTCCACCTGCGGATGCCACGGTGAAACACATCTTGTCGTAGATATCCATAAACGCCAGCGGCCCGTTAGTGCCAGCACCAGCGCCAAACACAAACGCTCCCTTATGGCGCAGCGTCGAAAAGTCGTAGCCAATACCGGCGCCAGACTTCAACGTCATGCCAGCATCAACGACGGAGTCGAGAATATCGCGCATAGAGTCGCGAATAGTGCGCGAAACCGTGCAGTTAATCAGGCTGACCGCAGGTTTGTAGGCTTCAGCGCCCGCATTGGAAAGGATTCGTCCGGCAGGAATAGCGCCGTTTTCTAACGCCCAGCGGAATTTTGGCAGCCACTCGTTAGCATTGTCACCTTCAACCGCCGCTAACGCTCGCGCGACACGCTCAAAGGTAGCACCCACATCCTGATCAACAGGTTGGCTATGGCGATCTTTTAACCGATATTTAGCATCCCAGATATCTTTTGAGGGAACCTGTAGTGGGACGTCATTCGAAGTCTTCATAGCCTTTGCTGCGGTGCTCATGTCGCGAAACTCCTTCACAACGGGGTGAAATTAGCGCTCAAAACGGTGCGATTATACGTTCTGCGACTATGAAGTATAGACTTGACTTTACACTATATGCGGCATTTTTCTTGTTAAAGACTACTACATATAGAAAAATCAGCGCGTTACCTTTTGCTTATCTTCAACAAACGATAGGCTAATGTTTTTCTTGTGCGATGCCACCCCTATGCCTACTTTAAAGCCTTTTGCGTTAGCGGCCTTCAGCGCCCTACTTTCCAGCACTGCGCTGCCTAGCATGGCAGCAACGTTCAATATTGATGCCGAACAGCCCCACGATCATTGGCAGTCAATGGCGTTAACGTTAGGCAGTGAGCGGCACTTTCGCGCCGTGGAAACTCATAGCTATTCGGATGCCACCTTGAGTTTGAACGCAACCCAAGGTGTTTGCGACTTACCATGGCTGGAAATGCGGGTCACGCTGGCTGAACAGCAAGGCGAAAGTCGCGCGGTTAACTTAGTGCCTACCAGGATCCGGGTGGATGATACGCCTATCATTGATACCATGGCCGAGTTTATTACCGAGCGTGGCGATGATGGGTTTTATGCGCACTTCTACCTAAGCGACCTGCAAACATTAATGGCGCAAATGAGCCAGGGAGAGCAGCTGTTTATTGGTTTCGATCAACAGGATAGCGACCCTTGGTATATGACCTTTAGTCTTGACGGTGCTGATGATGCCATAGCGAGAATACAGCGCTTATGCGACCGCGCCGACGACCAATGATAGCGCGTGTCACTGCACGCTTTTGTCAGCGATTTCAACGCGGTTACGCCCATTATGTTTAGCTCGGTACATCGCAGCATCGGCCCGGGCGATGATAGTCTTGCAGCTATCATCGGGCTGCCATACTGCGACACCGATGCTGACCGTTATCGGTTGGCCCAAGCCCTTCACCTGCAGTGTTGCCACTAGCCCACGTAATCGTTCAGCAAGCCCTTCGGCGGCTTCAATACTGGAGTGGGTCGCCAATACCACAAACTCTTCCCCTCCCCAGCGCCCCAAATGATCACAGCCCCGCAGTGAACTTTCCACCATGCGTGCTAGCGAAATCAGCACATCATCGCCCACGCTATGGCCGAGGGTGTCATTGATCTGTTTAAAATGGTCGACGTCAAATAACAACAGCGCGAAAGCCGCCCCATAGCGTTTTGCTGCTACCAGCTCTGCATCAATAGCCTGCTCGATGCGGTAGCGGTTCCACACCTGAGTGAGCGGGTCAAAATGTGCCAACTGCTCTAACCGCTGATTCGCTTCTGCCAGCGCTTTACGCTCGCGCTCCAGATGCATATTGAGCGTGCTGATCTCATAAGCAGAAATGGCCAGCGTTAAATCTTCTCCTAAATCTATCGCGGCTAGCCGCTCAACCCGTTGCCAGGCTTCGCTTTTTCCTGTGACCTCCTCGCACCACGCGTCAGAAGGCGACATCATCATAGGTGGCAGGGATGCTGAAGAGGGCTGCATCGCCCAGTAGAGCGTTTCCACTTGCTCAGGACGAAAAAACATCAGCCAGCCGCGCTGAGCAGGATCGGTAGGCAGCGGCACGGCGAGTACTCCACTCTGCTCTAGCATGTCTAAAGAGCATGTTAGCGGCTCTTTGGCTGTCTCTTGGGTACACCATGGGCCACTATGGATATGGGATTTTTCAATCCGCGTGACCAGTTGGCCGATCGTTTCCGGCTTGGGCGTATTGCCTGATTGATAGATACTGCCTTTCACCCATAACGCAACGCCATTGGCACGAAAGAGCGACTTCCATGTCTCGGCATGCTCCGCAAACAGCTGATAAGGCCCCTGAGGCTTTAAGCGATTATTACTTGAAAGCACCAGGCTATCTTGTACGCGCTGCAAATAGCGCGCCTCTTGGCGAGCTCTCAGCAGTAACAGCCGCTGCGTAGCCATTTGCACCAAGGTGCGTACCGCATCTCGTACGGGCGGCGCTACGGGGTAAGGCGCTGCCGAGTGGCAGAATAGCAGCCCCCAAAGGCCGGTATCTCCCTGCATGGCCACGCTTAATGCGCCGCGCACGCCAAGTCGCTGTAAGTACTGTTGACGCTCAGGGGCAGGGGCACGCAAGAAGCTGTCACTTACATCTACCACCACACTCGCTGGCAGTAAGTGCTCGTAGGGTGCTGCGACATCTTGGATCAGCCGCACCGGATGGCGCTCATAGGCACGCCGTAATGCAATGGGGAAGTCTTTGGCGGGAAAGCGTTGCCCTAACAAGGCAGGCAAACGAACCGCCGCTAATTCGACACTCGACTGAGCGCGCCCTTTAGCTAACGACTCGGCTACGATCAAACCATGCCAGTCACTATCGAAATGGCATACAGACACCCGGTCATGCCCGGTTAATTCTTGTACCGACATCACTAGGTAATCAAGTAGCTCTTCTTGATGGGTCGCTTCCGCTAAGCGCATCAGGCGTTCGTTCACCGTGCCAAGCAGACGCTGCTTACCGAGGGAATGAAGGGGTTCTATCTCAACTAACACATGCGCACCGGCACGGTAAGCATGTAACTGGAAACGGTTTGATCGAGCGGGACACTTAAAGGTGAGAGGCCCCGGCAAACGCTGCTGACCTTGGAGCTCATAGCGTACGCGCTGGCTTAAGCGCTTGCCTAGAACGCTGGAGAGCGTTGCGAGACGCCCTTCAGGAAGGCTTACTCTCAGCAATTCAACAAAGTTGCTACTAAATGCCTGTATGCGCCGACAGTCAGCATCGAGCACCAGTAATGCACCGAACGACTGTAGTAGCGAGTGATGCTTCGACACAGAGATGGCCTCAAGAAATCTCTTTACCCCTCAGTCTGCTGCCTTAGCAACAGTTCAACGCGCCGGTTGGCGGATCTACCTTCCGGCGTTGCGTTACTTTCCATGGGTTGGGTATCGGCGTAACCGACTGCCCGCATACGTGAAATAGCAACTCCCTGGCGCTCAAGATACTGGACCACCGCAATGGCGCGCCCTACCGAGAGATCCCAATTTGAGGGGAAGCGAGAGGTAGCAATGGGAACATTATCCGTATGCCCTTCTACTGAAATTTGCCCCTCAAAGGATGCTAACACTGCCAGAAGGCTTTCTAACACATCTTGCCCCTGGGGCGTTAGTACGGCATCACCGCTAGGGAAAAGCAAGCTGTCGTCGATGCGCAGCGTAACACCTTCTTCACCTTGAGAGACACTAACCCCGGGGATATTAAGCTCAGTCATTCGCGGCTTGAGCCCGCTGTGCCGAGGATGGATACCGGTTGCTAAGCTGGCCAACGGCAGCGAGGTGATAGCACTTACAGAATGCATTCTATCGCGGTCAAAGGCTTCCCCTCCCCCCGGCGGGGTCAATGCAAGCAGTAAGACAAACAGCGTGATTAACAGCGTTAATACGTCTAAATAGCTCGTTAGCCAACCTTCATCGCCCTCCCCTGACACAGTGGGCAATTCCAGTGCGTGCCGTGAATCACGATCTAGCATAGCGCTATCCTTTTGCCGCAGAACTAACTGTTGGCCGCGGTTTTACAGAGGCATCACGGATCTCGTCATGATAATTAGCCACAAAGGAGTTGAGCGTTTCTTCAATAAAAGAAGGCAGCCGCCGTTTAGTAATTAGCGAAATGCCCTCCAGCACCATGTTCATGGTGATAAGTCGCTCTTCCGTGCGCCGCTCTAGCTTGACGGCAATCGGTTTGAACACCAGGTTGGCGAGCAGAATACCGTAGAACGTTGTCAACAGAGCCACCGCCATGCGCGGGCCAATAACGTCAAGATCGCCCGCATCCATCACTTCCAGCATATTGACCAAGCCCACCAAGGTACCGATCATGCCAAACGCGGGCGCATAGGTAGCCATAGTACGAAATATCTGCGCCTCAGCATGCTCCCGTGCTTTTAATCGTGCGATGCGCCAGCGCAGCATATCGAAAATTTCGTCCTCTTTCGTGTTAGCAATCACCAGTTGAATCCCGGTGCGCAAAAAGGGGTGATCTTGCCCAGTAACGATGGACATCTCAAGAATGTAATACAC
>NZ_JABUZE010000161.1:0-922 GCF_014897805.1 Halomonas sp. 3F2F | reverse complement strand
CCTGAATCCGTGAAGCTGGCGCCGATACTTTCCCTATCAACACCAGCACGTATTTTTTGACCACCGCTACCGTCTCAAGCGAACAACACATACCGGCTAGTGCCGCTTCTTGTTGCATTGATCGGCGTTGACAGCCTATTTTGTCGTGCATTTCAACCGATCGAGCACGGTGACTTTGGCTAACAGTATCCGTTAGCCCGCGACTGCGCTGCCTTGCCCAATAAACGGTCAGCATGGCGACCTTTTTGGATAACGCAGCCGAGTACGCAGGGTATTGAGCACCGTCATCCGCCCAACATCCTGCCCAAAATCAAGTATCACCTGCCGTGCTTTGTGAATGACGATGGCGGCGCGATGCACAAGCTCCTGAAGCACTGTCCGTATCCGACGCCGCTTGGCAGGATGACGAACGGGGCTCAGCTCGCCGGTCATGCCCAATTGCCCCATCAACCGCAGGATGTTGTAGGCCAGCTGGGCCAGGTGCAGGATAAGATCGTTAGTGGCGAACTTGCCCGAAGGCAGTCGCTCCAGGTCGAGATCGGTCTTGATCTCGCTGTGGAACTGTTCGTGGGTCGCATGCGCTTTATAGCGCTGAATAACCGCCTCCGGCGACTCTTCCAGACTGGTCCACCAGCCTTCCAACTCATACGTCGGTTCGAGCAGCAGTTGCCCATCGCGATCGGCGGTACGTTCCACCAGGCGCATCACGCGCTTGACCACATACTCGACCTTGTCGACCGTGAGTGACGCGCTCTGCGCCCATATGGCTTGACGCTTGCCTGGGCGCAGTTCTTCCCAATAGCTGGCCGCCACCACGCGCCAAGTATCCAGATCCGCCTTGGCCGAGTCCCGGGGGTTCCACTTGACGATGTAGTCGAGTTGGCGACCGTCTTTGGCAAACGCTTGGCGGTGTTGTTCAATC
>NZ_JABUZE010000012.1:0-5566 GCF_014897805.1 Halomonas sp. 3F2F | reverse complement strand
CTGACGCCGGAGTAGGGTGAGGAGGAGTCCATCCCATTGGGTAAGCGAAGCGCACCCGCGGGGCAGCGAAAAGCGCTACGCTGGTGACTTTATCTGCTGTGGGCTGTGGGCGGCGTGCAGGCGGGCGATTAGCTGGTCTTCAAGGGCGAAGCGCTCTGCCAACCCTTTCGCTAAGCGGTCAATCCAGGCGGGCAAACGCACTAGATTCTGCTGACAGCGTACCGGTGAGGCGAAGTCTTCATCGAATTCCAGCACCATGGCCGTTGACAATTCTAAGCGCTCAAGAAGCTTTGCCGCGATTTGTAATGCACTCTCATCGTCGAATGCCTTCGCTTCCTCAGCAAGCTGGGGGTAAATCTCGAAGTGCCCAGCGCTGATGTAGTCCATCAACAACTCACTAAAGGTGTCAATGCGCGCTTTGCTAATCGCCTCTAATTCGGCGTCACAAGCTTCTTTCAGCTCAATGAAGCTGACTAACAGCGAGCGGCGCTGATCAAGCCAGCGATCAATCAAACTGTGCACGCCCCCCCAGCGCTCCAGGGCATTTTTGCAATCTTCGAGCATGGGGCTTTCTCCTTACAGATAGCCGTCTTCAACTGAGCTAGACTCGCGCGTCCGTGGACACCTGTCAATCCTAGCGGGTACGGTTTACTTAATTAAATGAGGCCAATCAATTAACGTAAACCATACCACTTATTTAACTCTTTTTTACAGACCATGTTTTTAAAGACCACAGAATACGCAGAGGCGCAATCGCGAGCAATAAAAAGCCGATCAAGGTCCATGCAGGCAGCGACAGGCCTAAGAACATGAAATCGATGTCAGCACACTCACCAGAGCCGGTAAGCACCATGGCAACCACTTCTTGCATCGGCAAGATATCCATCATGTACTCAAGGCCTGGGCCACAGGTTGGCACTTCGTCAGCGGGCAAGCCTTGAAGCCATACATGCCTTCCAGCAACAAAAGCACCCGTACCTACTGCGGCTAAGCTCAGCAAACCGTAGATAGCTTTGCCTACTTTGCCACTTGGGTTATGAAGTGCAGCGATACCTAGCACCAGCCCTGCGGCAATCACCGCGACCCGCTGAAAAATACACAACGGGCAGGGTTCCAATCCCATAATATGCTCAAGCCCCAAGGCTACCGCCATCATCAGAACACAAAAGGCGAAGCCCGCTAACGCGATAGGGCGAACTGCTAATGATGTCATTGACCATCCTCTGGTGAAATAGCAGACAGCGCTCTGGACTCACGCGCTTTGGCAAAGTAAGTGCTTAGGAACTCACTAAAGCTCTCTTGATCGGCTTCTTCAATATCGTGCTGTTGTTGGTGCGAGGTCTCGATCAACTGAGCAAGCAGTGCTTCACGAGAACGTAGCATGGGCGTGGATTTAAGCTTGTCGGCTTGCTCTTGAGCCAATTGCAACAGCGTATCGCTGAGCGAGCCATTACCAGCTTCCAGGCGCGCCAGTAGTTGCGCTGAGGGAGTTAGAGAAGGATCTTTCAGCCGCGGCGCTAGCTCAGCGAGTGCCGACGCATGAGGAGTACTCTCTTCTACAGCATCCAATAGGCGTGCCACTTCGGCCATTTCCGCAAAAATCTGCTCGCCCCACTCCTTCACAGTCGTCGTTTTGCCGTTATGGATCAGCTTCAGCGCTGGGTCACGCCCACGCTCAACGACGAAACGGCGATTGTCGTCTAAGCGGTCGCACTCTTCGTCTGAAATCCACGGGCTATCGCTTAATAGACACCACATTAAGAAGGTATCAACAAAACGCATCTGAGCTTCGGTGACACCTAGCGGGTCGAATGGATTAAGATCCAAACAGCGTACTTCGATGTACTCCACCCCACGCGCTTCCAGGGCTTGACTGGGCGTTTCGTTGTGCTTGGCAACTCGTTTAGGGCGAATATCGCTGTAGTATTCGTTTTCAATCTGCAAAATATTGGCGTTTAACTGCTGCCACTCGTCGCCGTTCTTCACGCCCAGCTTTTCGTAGTCTGGCCAGGGAGTGGAAATAGCATGCCGCAGGGTGTTGACGTAATTGGACAACGAGTTAAAGCAGATTTTAAGCTGTGACTGCACTTTATTCTGATAGCCCAAATCCGACATACGTAGCGTGGTCGCATAGGGGGCGTAATAGGTGTCGTCGCTCAGCGACTGCAGTTTTTCAGGCACTGTACCAGTTGGCAGGAAGCTTTTGTCGATGGCGGGTGATGCGCCAAATAGGTAGAGCAGCAGCCAGCTATGACGACGAAAATGCCGAATCATGCCGAAATAACGCGTAGAGCGATAATCGTTAAAAGGAATATTGGTGGCTTTTTCAAGCTCACGCAGGGCATGCCACATATCATCGGGTAGCGATACGTTGTAATGCACCCCGGCGATAGCCTGCATAATACGCCCGTAGCGCACATCCAACCCTTTACGATAAACATGCTTCATGGTGCCCACATTGGAGCTGCCATAGTCAGCAATCGGTACGCTATCGTTACCGGAAAGCCGAGACGGCATGCTGCCTGGCCAAATCCACTCATTTTCCAAGTGGTGATAGGTAAACGTGTGCAGGTCTGATAAAAATGCCAACGCCTCTTTTGGCTCTGAATACACCGGTGTGATGTACTCCAATAGCGCTTCGGAGTAGTCAGTGGTGATATGCGGGTGGGTTAGCTTTGAACCCAGCGCGTAAGGGTGCGGCGTTTGAGCAATATGGCCGTTGGCGTCAACGCGCAGGCCCTCTTTTTCCACCCCGCGACGCAGGCGACCTAGGCGCCCTAAACGCGCGCTAGGGAGCAAACGCTCAACCTGGGCGGTCAGTGTGGATGGCACAGTGAGAGGTTCAGACAAGGTGAACACTCCTTGTTAGTAAGGCCTGCTTAAAGCAGGCCTTGTTGAAATCAGCTGGCATCGCCATGCGGTTTATCACGTTTTTTTACCGAGAATAGACAGCAGGATATGGCGGCAACCATTAAATATTCAAGACGCGCGACTATTTGCCCTGCTTTGCTTTAAGCAGTGCTGCGCCGAGCGCGCCCATTGGTGCCGCTGCTTCGCTGGACTTTCCTCCCTGGCGTTGACCACGACCATTCTGTCCAGAACTAGCCGACCGCTGGCTACGTGCAGGCTTACGAGGCTCGTCGTTAGTGGAGTTTACAGCTGCTTGCGTCTGTTCTGGCTCATCATCCAAACGCATTGAAAGCCCTACCCGCTTGCGGGGGATATCCACGCTCATAACCTTAACGGTAACGATATCGCCTGCTTTTACTACACTGCGCGGATCATCGATAAAGCGGTCAGAGAGCGCTGAAATATGCACGAGCCCGTCTTGATGAACGCCAATATCTACAAAGGCACCGAAGTGGGTCACGTTGGTGACGGTACCTTCCAGCACCATGCCCAGCTTCAGGTCTTTGAGTGTTTCGACGCCTTCACGGAATTCAGCCGCCTTAAACTCAGGGCGCGGGTCGCGTCCTGGCTTATCCAGCTCTTTGAGAATATCGCTGACGGTAGGAACACCAAAACGCTCATCAGCGAAGTCAGCGGGCTTCAGTGCTTTTAGCGTCGCACTATCACCAATCAGGCCTTTTATATCTCGACTATTCTGCTTGGCAATACGCTCTACCAGCGTATAAGCCTCTGGGTGAACAGCGCTGGCGTCCAGCGGATTTTCGGCGTTGCTAATGCGTAAAAAACCAGCACACTGCTCAAACGTCTTTGGTCCAAGGCGGCTAACTTCTAACAGCTCTTTACGGCTCTTGAAGGCACCTTGAACGTTGCGTTGGGCAACAATATTTTCAGCAATGGCAGCACTTAGCCCAGCAACACGTGAAAGCAATGCGCTAGATGCCGTATTGAGATCCACACCGACGGCGTTAACGCAGTCTTCTATCACGACTTCTAGACTACGTGACAGCTGCACCTGGGAGACATCGTGCTGATACTGACCAACACCGATAGATTTCGGCTCGATTTTCACCAGTTCTGCAAGCGGGTCTTGCAGGCGGCGAGCAATAGAGACAGCGCCGCGCACGGTGACATCAAGATCCGGCAGCTCGCGGGAAGCGTATTCCGACGCGGAGTAAACCGACGCACCGGCCTCAGACACCATGACTTTACTTAAACGATGCTCGGGTGCTAACGCCTTCAGCAGATCACCTGCCAGCTTGTCAGTTTCACGACTGGCGGTGCCATTGCCAACGGCAACGAGTTGAACGCCGTGCTGTTTAACCAGCTTAGCGAGCACATTGAGCGATTCGTCCCAGCGATTCTGCGGCGCATGGGGGTAAATCGTCGCTTGGTCGATAAATTGACCGGTAGCATCCACCACCGCAACCTTGCAGCCGGTTCTTAGACCCGGGTCAATCGCGAGAGTCACTTTTTGCCCTGCAGGCGCTGCCAGCAAAAGGTCTTTCAGGTTGGCGGCAAACACCTCGATAGCAGTCAACTCTGCCTGCTCGCGCAGGCGACCCAACAACTCGGTTTCAAGCGCGGTATAGAGCTTCACACGCCACGTCCAGCGCACTACTTCGCTCAACCATTTGTCGGCGGGGCGGCCTTCATCGCTAATACCCACTTGTTTGGCAATAGCGACCTGGGCCGGATGAATTGGAGCGTCCTCTTCGCCAGGCAGACGAATCGCCAGACTTAGAATGCCTTCGTTGCGACCACGGAACATAGCCAGCGCACGGTGAGATGGCACCTTGGCAAGTTTCTCGTCATGTTCGAAGTAGTCAGAAAACTTTGCGCCCTCCTGCTGCTTGCCATCTAGCACGCGGGCACTTAGTTCGCCCTCTTGCCATAACCGTTCACGCAATCGGCCAATAAGTTCAGGGTCTTCGGCGAAGCGTTCCATGAGAATTTGCTTAGCACCATCAAGGGCGGCTTTGGCATCTTCAATGGCTGGAATATCGCCTTCTGCAGGGCGCAGGTACTGCGCTGCTTCGCTTTCGGGATTAAGCTGCGGATTGGCCAACAGGGCATCAGCCAGTGGCTCTAGGCCCGCTTCACGGGCAATTTGAGCTTTCGTGCGGCGCTTTTTCTTAAACGGTAGGTATAAGTCTTCTAGGCGCTGCTTCGTCTCAGCTGCCTGAATCGTTGCTTTTAGCGTGGCATCCAGCTTGCCTTGCTCATCGATAGCCGCTAGTACGGCTTCACGGCGCTCTTCCAGCTCGCGCAAATAGCGCAGGCGCTCATCCAGTTGGCGCAGCTGAATATCATCGAGGGCACCCGTTACCTCTTTACGATAACGAGCAATAAACGGCACGGTAGCGCCACCATCCAGAAGCTCTACCGTTGCGGAGACCTGTTCAGGCCGTACGTTTAGCTCAGTGGCTAAGCGTGAAATAATGCGTTGTTTGACATCCATAACGTGCAACTAACTCATGCAGCATTCGAGGTGCCGACAAGGTACCACAATCGCACGATACTGGCATGAATTGGCTACGATGGGGAAGCTGCCCTCGCGGGTGCGCTTCGCTTACCACGCGCTACAATCCCACTGAGCTCAATGGTTGCATCCCTGTAGCGCGTATATGGACTCCTCCTCGTCTGCAAGCACAAAAGG
>NZ_JABUZE010000157.1:0-1114 GCF_014897805.1 Halomonas sp. 3F2F | reverse complement strand
CTCGCTTATGTGATTTACACCTCGGGTTCTACCGGGCGACCCAAGGGCGTGGCTAACCGTCACCATGCACTGACTAATCGCCTACAGTGGATGCAGAATGCCTATGGCTTAACAGCCGACGATGCGGTGCTACAGAAGACGCCATTCAGCTTCGATGTCTCGGTGTGGGAGTTCTTCTGGCCGCTGATGAAGGGGGCGCAGCTGGTGGTGGCGCCACCAGGTGCCCATCGCGAACCGGCACAATTGGTCGAGCTAATCCGTACCCACAAGATCACCACGCTGCACTGCGTGCCGTCGATGCTGCAGGCCTTCCTGGCGCATGGCGGGGGGGAGAGTGAGATAGAAGCCTGCACAAGCCTGACACGTCTGGTATGCAGCGGCGAAGCGCTACCGGCTGAACTGCAGAACCAAGTATTGGCTCGGTTGCCTCACACGGGGCTCTACAACCTCTATGGCCCCACCGAAGCGGCCATTGATGTTACCCACTGGACGTGCCAAGACGATGGGCGCAATCAGGTAGCTATCGGCCAACCGATCGCTGGTATCCGCACTTACGTACTGGATGGTGATCTTAACTTGGCACCGTCAGGCGTCGCTGGAGAGCTCTATCTCGGTGGAGTGGGCTTAGCACGGGGCTATCTGCATCGCCCAGATCTTACCGCAGAACGTTTTATCGCTGATCCATTTGTGCCAGGCGAACGCCTCTACCGCACCGGTGACCTAGTGCGCTGGCGGGAGGATGGCCAGCTCGAGTACCTGGGTCGCCTTGATTACCAAGTGAAAATACGCGGCCTACGCATCGAACTTGGCGAGATCGAAGCCGAGCTATTAGCTCAGCCGGAGGTTCGCGAATCAGTAGTGGTCTCTCAAGAAGGACCTGGTGGTTCTAGGTTAGTCGCTTATGTGGTTCCCCAGGACGATATTCCGCTCGACACCAGTTCACTACGTGAATCGCTAGGGCAGCGACTACCGGACTATATGGTGCCGGGCGTCGTGGTCATCCTCGATGTGGTGCCACTGAACCCCAACGGCAAGGTGGATCGCAAGGCCCTACCCGAGCCGGATTTGACCAGTGGCTCTCAGCACGAGCCGCCTCAGGGCGAGATGGAAGAAG
>NZ_JABUZE010000160.1:0-1241 GCF_014897805.1 Halomonas sp. 3F2F | reverse complement strand
CAGGGAAAACGCATGAAAAACCGCGCTACGACGGGTTTTGTAGCGCTTTACCAGTAGGAGCTAATGTGGTCATCTAGCAGTTTTTGCTCATGGATGACTCATGCTGACACCCTCTCTTATGCACCATTTATCGATCGTTCCCGACTTCCGCCAAGCCTGGAAAGTGCAGCATCAGCTGTCGGATATCCTGTTTCTGACTGTCTGCGCGGTGATCTGTGGTGCGGAAGGATGGGACGAGATCGAGGATTTTGGCCACGCAAAGCTGGATTTTTTGCGTCAATACGGTGATTTTGAGGCGGGTCCGCCCAGCCATGACACCTTGGCCAGGGTGATGGCGCTGGTAAATGCCGAGCAGCTCCAAACCGCATTTGCCGAGTGGATGAAAGCCTGCCATGACGTCACTGATGGCGCGGTGGTGGCCATTGATGGCAAGACGCTGCGCGGCTCGTATTGTCGCGGCAAGGGCAAAGGTGCCATTCATATGGTCAGTGCCTTCAGCGCGGCGAATGGGGTGGTGCTGGGTCAGGTCAAGACAGCGGAAAAGTCCAATGAGATAACGGCGATTCCTGAGCTGCTCAAGCTCCTGAATCTGCAAGGGTGTCTGGTGACCATTGATGCGATGGGATGTCAGAAAAAAATTGCGACGAGCATTCTCCAGAAAGGCGCGGATTACCTGCTTTCGGTCAAGGATAATCAGCCCAAGCTTGTCGATGCCTTTGAAACCGCATTCCCCATGCCTCGGGTGGTCAACTTTGACGGTGATGCCTATGTCACGGATGAGAAAAGCCGGGGACGTCAAGAAACCCGCTATCACATCGTCAGTGAATTCACGCCGGAATTTCAGGAGCTTAGCTACGAGTGGCCTAGATTAAAGACGGTCGGTGTCGTCATGTCTTTCCGTCAGGAAGAGGGCCAGGTGCCTGCCGTGCCCACGATTCGTTACTACATCAGTTCCGCTGATTTAAGTGCCAAAAAGCTCGCTGAAGCGGCCCGCCAGCATTGGTTCGTCGAGAATAAACTACACTGGTCCCTGGATGTAGCGCTTCGTGAAGATGCCTGCAAAATCCACCGTGGTCAGGCGGCAGAAAACCTCGCGAGAGTGCGCCATATCGCGCTGAATTATCTAAAAGGGGAAAAATCTTTTAAAGGTGGTATCCGGCGTAAACAGAAGAAAGCGGCGCTGGATGAAAGCTACTTGGCAACCGTTCTCGCGGTATGAAAGTTTTCATGCGTTTTCCCTG